>JAGHAU010000010.1 GCA_021161345.1 Anaerolineales bacterium
CTAAAAGCCCCGTTATTTATTTAAGGGAGAGATACAAAACTCTAAAACAGACGCAATTCTAAAGCACCATCTTCTTTGCAGGTTTCCTGGCATTCCAAGCACTCGATGCATTCCGCGCTGCGCAGGTTGTTGGTCAGGTCAGGGATATCCATCGGACAAGCAGAGTCACAGCGGCGACAACTTGTACAGCTATCCTGGTTGAGGACCAGCCGCAGCGGAGCAAACTTGTTAAACGGAGCCAGAACGGCACCCAGGGGGCAAAGATACTTACACCAGAAGCGCCTGTTGGCCATGGAAGTTATCACAAAAGCGATCAACACGCTCCACAAGAGAGGGGTGGTTAGCTGGAAACTGAGCAGCGCTCTGGCGGGACAGATCTCCCGCAAAGGCGGGTAGATCGCAAATGTACTGGCCAGGAGGATGACTGCCAGGACCAGGTATTTTAAACTCCTCAACCAGGCATCGTTGCGGGGGGAAATCTTATAAGGTAGACGGACCTTGTTTCCAGCCAGTTTTATTTTCATATTCCCAAAAAGACGGCTGGAAAAATTTGCCAAGAAGTCCTGGAGAGTACCTATGGGACACATCCATCCACAAAAAGCCCGTCCAGCCAGCAAAGACACACCGAGGACACCCAAAAAGACTGAGAAGTTGAGAGGAGAGGTGGTTTTTAATGTTTCCCCGGTTGTTATAAAAGACCAGAAAGTTTCGACAGCTCCGAAGGGACAAAACACATCAAACGCGCCGCCCTTGGAAGATTCCCCGGGCATGATATGTCGGAGGCCGATCAGAATTGAACCTACTAGAAATATGATCTGGATGACTGTTCGGGTGGAGATATCCGAGCGGTTGTTTTCTTGACTCTTGGATTTATTTGCCATAAAGGTAATTAACCTCTTTTGTGGACCCTGCAGGACCTGCCCGAGAAATGGAAGTCTTGTTTAAAGGCAGGACCCCGCAGGATCAGGAGAGAATTATTATTTTATATAAAAAGAATCAATGACTCTATCAGGTTATGTTCTTCGCCGCTGCGGGAAGGCAGGAAACCCAGCGCCAAACCCAAAATAGTGAACAACACCAGGGCTAAAATGATAATCACAGGATAATGATCCGGGTTGATTTTCATATTAAGCAGCTTCGTTTTCTGCAATCCAGCCATTGACCAGTTTTTTTGTGCCCGGAAGCAAGATCACTACCAGCAGAATTGCGCTTAACAATGGGCCAGGCAGGAACATGGAGAATCTCCTCAGGCGGACGACATCGGTTAAACCCACTGGCAATCCTGCAATAATTGACAAAGAGGAGGCAAAAATACCTGCCGGAATTGTCCAGTCTTTCCCTACTACAAGGGCATAAATGAATACTGCCCATGCTGTAGCAGCCCACCAGGTCACAACCAGACCCATGGCGTACATACCGATTAGAGCACTTTCCTGAACGGTCTGATAGCGTGAGATCGCACCAACGCCATCGATGAAGATCATAACATAAGCCAAGCCGCTTACGAAAGCGAGGGCAATGATTTTGTTATTTACTCCGCCGATGAAGAGCATTCCGAACCAGAGTACAAAGGCGATTAGAAAGACCCAGATAGTGGGAGTTGGCATTCCAATACTGGCTGGTGGAATCATGGGGAAGAAACCAGACAAGAGCTGCAATGTGCCGGCCACTACACCCAAAGACCAAGCCCACTCCTTTTTATTGAGAAAACCGTAGAGAACAACTGCCCAGATTGCACTGCCGGTCATGCCGATCCAGCCCATCATGGCGTGAACAATCCTGACTGTGATTGCTTCATCAGGTCGCCCATCCAGGATTTTTCCTTCTACGATGGGAATATATGTTACGGCTATCAAATATAAAGCCAAAAAACCAAGCAGGATGCCCACAACAGACAGGGCAGCACCTAGTTTTTCATTATTTTTGAAAGATTTCATATTTAACTCTCCTTATTCAGTATTGGATACAAGGTAAAAGAAACGCAGCCTGGGCCTGAGAAGATCAGGTTAAGCTGCGTCTCTATTTAATACTGTCCTATGATTCTTATGTGATTACTCAGAGACATTCTCGTCTTTAATAAGGTGTTTTTTGAAGTAAGGTACCAATAAAAAGACCAGCAATCCGGCTGCCAAAAGTGCCCCATAGAGATAATCGAGTGTTTTAGTGCGGAATATTTGGGTGGGTATATTGATCATCAAGATTGCAATTGAGCCACATAGGGCTAACCACCAGCCTTTCTTTTTCCCTACGGCCAGGAGAGGAATGGCGGCGAAGAGCAGAATTACCGCAACCCAATTGACTTCTCCAGCCCAATTAAACAGCCACCAGGTGAAATCTTCGTAAAGGGGATACATAGGGCGAGTAGCCATTGTGCGCTGTGCGCCTATTCCGATGGTAAAAGCGTGGGTAATCAACATGCCGAGGAATACCATGGCACCAAAGCTGGTCCACTTCTCGACAGGTTCTGCTTTCCGTAGGAAAATGAAACTGATATATCCAAATAGCCCCATGAAGGCGATAGTCATCGGCAGAGGAAAGCCTGGCACCCAGCTGACATAAGGCAGGAACATGAAGAATCCACCGATTGATGGCATAGCAAATGCAGTCATTGCCACGGGGTAGGTCCATTCAGTGCCTTTTTTAATTTCACCAGAGATGACAATTAAGATTGCGCCTGCGACAAAGATCAAAGCTCGCCAGACCGGGTAGAAGAAATCAAATAGTTTTAGGCCGCTGGTAAAAGTCGGGTTGCCCGCGTCAATGTGAGCCATCAGGTTAACCAGAACGCGTTCCAGGGATGTTTGGGTCAGGAACGGGATCAGATATGCCATCAATAGGCCGATAACAACGGCGATGACAGCCATGACGGTGCGGTTCTTCTGAGAAGTTTCTTGCATAAAGTAGCTCCTTACATAAAGGTTAATAATAAAATATGTGGTCAATTGTGAAGTTTATCTCATACCGAATCATTTTGCTTTGCTTTAAAGCAAAATCAGGATTGGAAAATTATTTTCCGATCCTGATTTATTGGATTTTCTAACCTGTTTGCTGTAAAGGAAACCCAGGTGAAGGATACTCCCCTACAATGAATATTGACTCTTTTTAGAAACTAGAGTTGTCCAAGAACTCTCTTTTTGATCCACGGGATAACCAGAATTGCAACAAATACTGCTGATAACATAGCACCGCGGAGCCATTCTTGCCCGGAGGGGACGTTATAGCGATCTATATAGGTGAGGAATGCTCCAGCAAAAGTAACAATTCCAGCAATCATTCCAGTGTACCAGCCCAGCTCTTTCCGAGCAGCCATGAGTCCGATGGTGACAAAGAAGAGCAAAGTTGCAGCGTACATTACAAAACCACCCAGAAAAAGTTCAGGATTACTGTCGGTGGGATTATAGAAAGGTCCTTTGGTGAGGAAGTGACGTACACCATGTTGCGCATTCATGAAGACCATACCACCGACAACCCCCAGAGCCAAGAAAGTAATAACCTGAGCGATTTTGGTTTTAAAATCAGCTTTCTCAGTCAGCAGGATGATGAAATACCCCACCAGGCCTACAATCATTATGAATATGGCGGGAGACATGCCAGCATCAGGATTTTTATTTCCCAACGCATCGGTCGTAACGAGTACTAACCAGGGGATTACCATCGTCATACCACCCATCGATGGTATCGCCATAATTGTTAATGCCAAAGGACGGGCCCATTTCTTGTCAGCATAAATATCTTTTGCGATCATAAGCAAAGTAGCGCCACCGAAAACAAAAAGGGCGATCCAAACATGAAAGGTTGCTACTAGTATTCCAACAGGAGTGTCCCAGACACCATTGGGATCTTGAATTTGATTAACCTCAATTAAGCGGTGCAGGGGAGTGCTTAATCCTTTTGCACCGAGAAAAGGTGCTGAGATTATCAAAAAGATGCCGATTATTACGGCGACGGTGGTCATTATAAGACGACCTTGTTTAGTGGTTTCGTTTGTCATTTGTTTTCTCCTTTTTAATAATGCTAGATTCAACTCACAAGTGCAACTTTGAAGGTCAAAAGAGGCAAGCTGGTGTAGTATAAGCCTCTAGAGACCGACAAGTCAAAGGAGCGCTTATGAGCTACAACCAGCTTGCCCAATGTCAAC
>JAGHAU010000130.1 GCA_021161345.1 Anaerolineales bacterium
AAGTGCTTGAATATCATGACACCTGAAATGGTGTTCTTCTAACTAAGTGATGTTGCACTTGAAACTTGAATCC
Organism: Anaerolineales bacterium; assembly: GCA_021161345.1. Taxonomy (GTDB): domain Bacteria; phylum Chloroflexota; class Anaerolineae; order Anaerolineales; family UBA11858; genus B10-G9. The sequence continues at coordinate 74 of JAGHAU010000130.1, forward strand.
AAGATTATATATTGAGTTTGTTATCCGGTTGATCAGAGCAGATGGGGGAATATATTGCCAGACAGCCAAAAATCTTTGGTCTAATCTTTTTACAGCACCCCAAATAAGGTATACTAAATTTACTTTCTGAAATGACCTGTTCTCTTGACTTTTTTGTAATCTTTTTAAGGAGAGAACCAGGTCCTGCAGGGAGTGATTTCCATTATCCATATTCCGAGGAGAGATCCGTGGCTGCCTTAAAAGATATCCGGATCGTAGATATTACGCGGGCGATGGCTGGCCCTTACTGCACCATGATGCTGGGGGATTTTGGGGCGGATGTCATTAAGGTAGAACGTCCTGGATCTGGTGACGAAAGCCGCGGTTGGGGCCCTCCTTTTGTCGGGGATGCTTACGGACCTTATCCTGGCGAATCAGCATATTTTCTCTCAGCCAATCGCAACAAACGCAGCCTGACAGTCAATCTCAAAGACCCCGCTGGATTGAAAATCATCCAGAAGCTGGTTCTGATCTCTGATGTATTCATTGAGAATTTCCGGACCGGCGTTCTGGATAAGATGGGACTGGGTTATGAAGCTCTGAAAGAGGGCAATCCGGGTTTGATCTACTGTTCGGTCAGCGGCTACGGTCGGACCGGACCTTATCGGGAACGTCCTGGTTACGACGCAATCGTCCAGGCTGAAGGTGGAATGATGAGCATCACCGGCCCCAAAGAAGGACCGCCTTCCCGGGTTGGGATCCCGATCATTGATATCACCTCTGGGATGTTCGCCGCTTCGGCCATCCTGGCTTCCCTTTACGAACGCTTGGAATCTGGCCTGGGACAGTACATTGATGTGTCCCTGTTGGATACCCAGGCAGCCCTTTTAGCCAATGTGGCCTCTAATTACCTGGTCGGTGGTGAACCGCCTCAACGCCAGGGAAATGCCCATCCCAATATCGCGCCTTATGAACCATTCCAGGCTAAAGATAGGGGTTTTGTGCTGGGGGCGGCCAATCAGCGCCAGTGGGATAAGCTGTGCGATACCATCCATCAGCCGGGTCTAAAAACCGATCCCCGCTTCCTGACTAACCAGGACCGGGTAAAGAACCGGGCTGACCTGATTGAAGTATTGAATGACATATTCAAAGATAAGAACGCAGCTGAATGGCTGGATCAGATCCAGAATGCCGGGCTGCCCTGTGGGCCGATCAACTCCGTGCCGGAGGTATTCCAGCACCCCCAGCGGGAAGCGCGTGGTTTGGTTCAGGAAGTGGAGCACGGTTCCGCTGGAAAGGTATCCCTGACCGGTTTTCCTTATAAACTGTCCCGAACGCCGGCCGAAACCCACCAGCCTCCTCCCCGTTTGGGAGAACATAACCGGGAGATCCTGGTAGATCTGCTGGGCTACAGCCAGGACGAAATGGATCAAATGCTGGAGAAGGGCATCATCTAAGAATAATAACTTTATCGCAGGGTGAAATTATGGCAATTATCAAAACTGAGATTCGATCCGGAGCCTATTATGATTCTGTGGTCCTGATGCAGCTCCAGCGCTCCCTGGCAGAACTGCCAGGCGTGGAGGACGCGGGGGTGGTGATGGGCACAGAAGCCAACCTGGAACTGCTGGAGCAGACCGGCTTGCTGGTGGACGAAGTCAAAGGTGTCAAGGCAGATGATTTGGTATTGGTGGTTAGAGCAAAGGATGCCAAAACAGCCCAGGATGCGCTGGCCCAGGTAGATGAACTGGTGGCAGCCCGCAGAAGCCGGGAAGGCGCCGGAGAGGATTTTCTCCCCAAAAGTCTTGAATCGGCTGATAAGAATCTACCGGGAACAAAATGGGTTTTGATCTCCGTGCCGGGCCGCTACGCGGCCGGAGTGTCACGGGAAGCTTTACGACTGGGAAAACATGTTTTCCTGTACAGTGACAATGTCACTGTCGATGAGGAAATTGAACTCAAGACCAGCGCTGCTGAAAAAGGTCTGCTGGTGATGGGTCCTGACTGCGGCACAGCTATTATCAATGGTGTAGGTCTGGGGTTTGCCAACCAGGTTCGCAGTGGATCGATCGGTATGGTAGCAGCTTCCGGGACCGGACTGCAGCAAGTTTCCGTACGCATCCACCAACTGGGAGGCGGATTGACCCATGCCCTGGGTACGGGAGGAAGAGATCTGTCATCGAAGGTTGGGGGATTAACAGCCCGGATGGCGCTGGATCTGCTGGACAGGGATCCGGAAACACGGGTGATCGTCCTGGTTTCTAAACCACCCGATAAAAGTGCAGCGGATGAGATACTGGCTTACGCCAGAGGACTTTCCAAGCCAGTAGTGGTGAATTTTATTGGCTATCAGACAGCTCTCCAGGAAGTGGATAACCTGTTGTTCACTTCTACTTTTGATGATACAGCGGCAGCTGCTGTAGCACTTGATGGAGACCTGGAAGCCCCGGAAATTTCACAAGAAATATCTTTGGATGGGTTTAAACCCGACCAGCGATTCCTTCGGGGACTTTACTCGGGCGGAACCCTGGCATACGAAGCTTTGTTGATCCTGGATCATTATTTGCCGGCCGTGTATTCCAACGTGCCGATAAACAAGGACCTTAAACTAGAGAATTCCCTGGTCAGCCAGGAGCACAGCATTGTTGACCTGGGAGAAGATGAGTTCACGGTGGGGCGGTTGCACCCCATGATGGACAATGAACTGCGGATTAATCGCCTGGAGCTGGAAGCTAAGGATCCGGAAGTGGCCCTGATCCTGCTGGATGTGGTTCTAGGGCACGGTTCGCACCCTGATCCGGCAGCTGAACTGGGACCAGCCATCAAAGCAGCTAAAGAGACAGCTGGCAAAGCCAAGCGGCGGCTTGATGTGATTGTCACCCTTTCAGGTACGGATCTCGATCCCCAGGGGATGGCAAACCAGCAGAAGGTACTTGAAAAAACAGGCGCCCAGGTCTTTCTGAGCAGTGATAGGGCAGTTCGTTATGCCGCTCGCCTGGTCAGTCAATTGAATGAAAGCTCTGATCCCCAACCAGCAACCAGCTTTAAGCCAGTGGACCTGGCATCCTTTAAGGGAAAATTTGCTGCTATCAATGTAGGATTGGAATCCTTCACAGAAAGCCTGAAATTTCAGGAAGCCAGTGTGATCCAGGTGGACTGGAAGCCTGCCGCAGGTGGAAATGCCGATCTGGCAGCCCTGCTGGAAAAAATGAAAGGATAAAGGAGAGCACACCAGATGAAAGAATTTACAGCCGCCTGTGTCCAGATCGCGATAACTCCGAACAAACCCCAGGAGAATATCAATAAATGTGTTGAGTGGCTGGATAAAGCCGTGGAGGACTACCAGGCTGACCTGGTTGTCTTCCCGGAAACTGTGACCACGGGCTTTGATACTGGTCTTTCAGCTGATGAGTTATGGGAACTCGTTGATGACGCACCAGGAAAATTGACAGAAACAATCCAGGCCAGGGCCAAAAAACTGGGCGTTCATGTAGTCTGGCCGACTTACCGCAGGGCCGGAGAAAAAGGCAGGATCCTGAATGCGTCTATCCTGATCGGCCCGGATGGAAAGATCATCGGTATTTACGATAAGACTCATCCCTTCCCTGGAGAGAGAAAGGAATTTGGCGGTTGGACCGAGACTGGGACCAGCGCTGAAGTCTATGAGACTGAACTGGGCACGATTGGGATGATCATCTGTTATGACGGCGATTTTCCGGAACTGTCCCGCCTGCTGGCAGTAAAAGGGGCTGAGGTCATCGTCCGTCCCTCTGCTTTACTGCGTTCCTATGATATCTGGTATATAACCAACTGCGCCAGAGCTTACGATAACCATGTTTATATGGTCAGCACCAATATGCTGGGTTCCGATGCGGGGGGCAATTATTATTTTGGCCACAGCATGATCGTCAATCCGATTGCCTGGCGATTGGCCCAGGCCCGCGGTACAGAAGAGATCATTGCTGCCAAACTGGATCCTGATCCTCTGCGTTACATAACCACGGGTAGTAAAAGCTTACAGCCATTTGATCACCTGGAGGACCGTAATTTGGCCCTTTATGAAGAGATTTTAAAAGAAGCCCGTTCGAAATTCGAACCGGGAAAACGCTATATCAAGAAGTCATGACTTATTACCCACTGAACCTGGTTGAAAAGGAGCTAGGAATGGATATTGAAAAAGCAAATCAAGAAGCAGTTGAACGCATGATGGAAGCCCGGCCGGTTCTGGTAGGCCTGGGAAAAGCCATCGATGTCATCCCGGGCATGAAGGATAACCTGCTGCTGCATGCCGGCCCGCCCATTACCTGGGAACGGGCTTCCGGACCAATGCGAGGAGCTATCACCGGGGCTTTGATCTTTGAAGGCAAAGCCAAGGATATGGAAGAGGCTCAAAAATTAGTGGAGTCCGGGGACATTGAGCTGGAACCGTGCCACCATCACCAGGCAGCGGGACCAATGGCGGGTGTGATCTGCCCCTCCATGTCAGTTTATATCCTGGAGAACACAACCCATGGGAATAAATCTTATTCCAATTTGAATGAAGGTTACGGCAAAGTGCTGCGCTATGGCGCTTACAGCGAAGAAGTGCTCGCCAAACTGCGCTGGATGGAAGATGTGATGGCTCCCTTGCTGAAAGAAGCCATAGAATCCAGTGACGGGATAGATATCCGATCTTTATTGGCGGAATCTTTGCATATGGGTGACGAAGGCCACAACCGCAACAAGGCCGGATCGATCCTCTTCACAGCCAAACTGGCACCCTTGATCACTGCTGTGACCAAGGACAACAAAGCAGCTTCCGAAGTACTGGCATTCCTGGGAGAAAATGCGCTGAGTGTGTTGAACCCGGTTATGGCCGCGTGCAAAGCTATGTCAGATGTCGCTCACGGGATCGAGGGTAGCACGATCGTCAGTGTGATGGCCCGCAACGGAACCGATTTTGGCATCCGCATCAGTGGCCTGGGAGACCGCTGGTTCACAGCTCCTGTTCCCACGCCCAAGGGGTTATATTTCCCCGGATACACGGAAGAGGATGCTAGCGGCGATATCGGGGACAGCACAATCACTGAGTCAGCAGGCATTGGAGGTTTTGCAATGGCGAGCGCTCCAGCGATTGTGAACTTCGTCAGCGGGACCCCCAAAGACGCTATCAATACCACCATGGAAATGTATGAGATCACTTATACGGAGCATAAATACTTCACCATCCCATCTTTGGATTTCAGGGGTACACCCACGGGGATGGACCTCAGAAAGATCGTCGAAAAGAATATAACCCCCCGTATTAACACAGGAATCGCCCATAAGGAAGCTGGAATTGGACAGGTAGGGGCCGGTTTGGTACGCCCGCCCATCACTCTCTTCCAGGAAGCTCTGCTGGCTTATGCAGAGCATTATAAAATTAGCTAAAACCGTCAATACCTGATCTATCAACTAGGGAGGAAGTACATGGATAGAGAAAAAATCATCAATATGCTGGACCAGGCTAGGATGTATGATCTGAACCAGGCTCTGAGTATATTCACGCCACCTTACCCGGGTGAGATGCCTCTGCAGGTGCATTTCTTTAAAAGGTTAACCGGTTCATTTGGTGGAGGAATGGGAGCTAACGGCCAACTTATAGAATGGAGCAATAATACCGGCACTCACCTGGTAGGACCGCGGGCCTTCCACTCAGGCGCCCGGGCCATCGCTGATATCCCCTTGACTGATCTGTCCGGTAAAGGTGTGGTGGTTGATATTTCTGAAGAAGTTTCTGATTACAGCCTATACACTCCGGAGATGATCACTTCCAAGATCGACCTAAAAGAAGGGGATATTCTGATCATCAATACTGGCTATCACAAATACGGCTGGGATCAGCCCGATGTGCCCAATGAGAGTGCCCAGGGTGGGATCGAGAACAAGGAGTTTGGTTATTACCTGCGCCATCCTGGACCATCGCCAGAGTTCTTCCAATGGGCCATGGACCTGAAGCTGAAGATGATCGCAGTGGACTGCGGCTGCGCGGAACATCCTATGAATACCAATCTGCGCTATATGCACGCCCGCGAATTTGAAAAAGCAGAAGCCAAATTGAAAGAGACCCACGGTAAAAGTTGGGATGAATTATTCCCTCCCGAGGAATACCACAAACTCACTCACGTGGAAATGCCCCAGAGCGGGCTGCTGTTAGCAGAATCGCTGGGGGGAGAGATCGACCAGCTCAAGAACCAGCGAGCCTGGATCATGGTCTTCCCGATCCCCTTCATGGAAGTTGAGTCGTCCTGGAGTCGAGTAGTAGCCCTCCAGGCGCCGAAAGGTATGGATGAGGAGGAGTTTTATAAAAAGATGGGAGATATCCGGATGATGGATATGACCCTGCCCTTCAGTGTGCAGACCCCTCAATGGGCCAATTATGTGCCGCTGACAGTGAACTATACCAAGCGCGTGGGAGGACAATATTTTGGCCTGGGACGCAACAACGCTCACTGCAAAGCCAGCTTCCACCTGGCGACGCATATGGATGGTGCAAAACATTTCCATGCCGCTGGATCCACGATTGGCGAAACCCCCTTTGAGAAATGGTTCGGTCCCGGCGTAGTGGCTGATATCTCTGAATTTGTCTCAGATACCAGTGTGTATACACCGGAAATGGTCAAGAAGGTGGTAGACGTGAAAAAGGGCGATATCCTGATCATCAAAACCGGTTATCACAAATATGGCTGGAACAGCCCAGACTCGGATGAATTTCGCTACATGATCCGCCATCCAGGTCCATCACCGGATTTTGGCGATTGGTGCATCGAAATGGATATCAAGTGGCTGGCAGTGGACTGTGTGGCCATGGAACATCCTATGAACACAATCCAGCGGGATTGGCATCCAAAAACATTCGAGGAAGCCAATCAAAAATTGATCAAGCAGTATGGCGCGGGATGGGATGAGATCTATCCCTTTGACAAGTATTACCAGGATATGCATTTGAACCTGTTCCCCAAGGGCATAATCCATGCTGAGAACCTGGGGGGTGAATTGGCAGACCTGGAAAGCGGCCGTTATTATATTGGTTGTTTCATTCAAAAGGGGATGGAGTTAGCTTCTTGCTGGGCCCGTTTTGTGGCTTTTAAGGAAAATGATTAAAAAGAGGTAAATATGATCCTGGTAACCGGAGCAGCAGGTAAAACTGGCCTGGCGGTCATCCGGAAGCTGAAAGAAAATGGCGACCCGGTACGGGGGTTGATCCATCAGGAGACCTATAGAGATACAGTCCAGGCTGCCGGCGCGGATGAGATCCTTCTGGGAGATCTGTTGAACCCGGAAGATATCAAAAGAGCCATGGAGGGTATCAGAGCTGTATACCATATTCCCCCCAATGTGCACCCCCGGGAAGTGGAAATTGGTGAAATCGCTATCTCCACGGCATTGGAAAAGGGAGTGGAACATTTTGTTTATCATTCAGTGCTTCACCCCCAGATCGAAGCCATGCCCCATCACTGGCTAAAACTGCGGGTGGAAGAACGGCTGATCGCTTCAGGTTTGTCATTCACAATCCTCCAGCCCACGGCATATATGCAGAACATCACATCCCAACTGCAGAGGATCAAAGAACGCGGGATCTACCAGGTTCCATATCCGCCCGAAACCAACCTTTGTCTGGTAGATCTTTTGGATGTAGCCCAGGTAGCAGCTATTGCCCTGGCAGACACCACCCATGACGGGGCTGTCTACCAACTGGTAGGTACAGGGTTAACATCACAAAACGAGGTTGCGGCTTTGATCAGCAAGCTGTTAGGACAGGAAATCAGAGCTGATCAGATCTCATTGGATGATTGGAAAGAACAGGTTGCAAAAACTGGCCTGGGATCCTACCAGATCTCGGCCCTGGTGAAAATGTTCCTTCATTACCAGGCTCATGGCTTTTCTGGCAGCCCGCGAATGTTATCCTGGCTGTTAGGCCGTCAGCCTATATCCCTGGAAGAATGTCTCCAGCGTGAGATCATGCGCTTGAAACTAGTGTGAGTTTTAAGATACCAACTATAATTCAAATATCAGGTGTGCGTTATTAAGAGAGAGGTACTATGAAGCCAGCACCCTTTAAGTATTACGCCCCACAATCTGTTCCTGAAGTCCTAGATTTGCTCAATGAATACGGGTATGATGCCAAAGTATTGGCTGGAGGACAAAGCCTGGTTCCGATGATGAATTTCAGGCTGGTGCAGCCTGCTGTGATTGTGGATATCAACAAAATCCCGGAGCTTTCCTATATTGAACCCCACGATAAAGGTGTCCGCTTGGGTGCCATGGTGCGCCACAGCCAGGCGGAGAAAGATCCCCTGATCAAAGAGCATGCGCCCTTGATCCATGAAACAATGCCCCAGATAGCTACAGTGCAAATTCGCAACCGGGGCACAATCGGCGGAAGCCTGGCGCACGCGGATTCATCAGCGGAATTAGTGGTTGTAACTACTGCCCTGGATGCCAAATTCAAAATCCAAAATCAGAAAGGGGAGCGGCTGGTTCCCGCCGCCGAATTTTTTGTTGGACTGTTAACGACGTCAATGGAATCGGAAGATCTGCTGGTTGAGGTCCAAATTCCTCCTATGCCCGCCCACTCCGGCTGGTCACTAAAAGAAGTGGCCCGAAGGCCGCATGACTTTGCCCTCATGGGTGTGGCTGTTATCTTGACGCTGAACAAAAAAGATCGCTGTACAGAAGCGCGCATGGTGTATCTCAGCGCTGGGGATGGTCCGATCTCGGCTCCGGAAGCAGCCAAGCTGCTGATTGGTAACGAGATCACCCCCGAATTGATCACAGCGGCTGCTGAAAAAGCGGCGGCGGATGAGATCGATCCTGGCAGCGATATTCATGCAACGGCTGAATTCCGGCGTCATTTGGCTAATGTGCTTACCCGCAGAGCCCTTGAAGAAGCACTTCAACGAGCAAAAGGCGGAAACTAGGAGACCAGCATGGAAAATACATTTGAACTTTCCGTCACCGTAAATGGCACATCCTATCAAAAGGTTATAGATCCAAGAACCTTATTAAGTGATTTCCTCAGGAATGACCTGGAATTGACCGGGACCCATGTGGGCTGCGAACATGGAGTTTGCGGCGCCTGTACTATTATATTGAATGGGGACCCGGTGAGGTCCTGCCTGCTATTCGCACCCCAGGTCCATGGTCAGGAGATCATTACCGTGGAAGGCCTGGGAACAGTGGATGATATGCATCCACTCCAGGAAGCTTTCCGGGAAGCCCATGCCCTGCAGTGTGGTTTCTGCACCCCGGGTTTCCTGACCACGCTTGTGCCCTGGCTGGAAGAGAACCCCAATCCCACTGAAGAAGAGATCCGGGAAGCGGTTTCCGGAAATCTGTGCCGCTGCACCGGTTATCAGCATATCATTGACGCTGTGAAACTGGCTGCAGAAAAAATGAACTGATAATTAAAATTTCCCGTAAGCCTGACTAGGTATCCAGACGAGGTGCTGCTGTGACTTACAAAGTAATTGGAAAGAGAGTAAAAAGGGTTGAGGATCCCCGCCTGCTGACCGGGGGAGCCTTATTTGTGGGTGATGTCAATTTACCCAATATGCTGCATGCAGCATTTTTCCGCAGCGATTATGCCCATGCAAAAATTAAGAGTATTGATACCAGCCTGGCTAAAGAGATCCCGGGGGTGGTCGGTGTTTATACTGCTGAAGATATGGGAGAGGCCTGGGAACCAGGTCCACCCCTGGTATCGCCGCCACCGACCCTTGAAGGTGTAGTCTTTAATTCTCGCAGGCAGGTCCCCTTGGTGAAGGATAAAGTCAAACATGCCGGGGAGATCATCGCTGTTGTTGTGGCGGAAAGCCGCTATATCGCCGAAGATGCGGTTGAGGAGATCTATGTTGATTATGAACCGCTTCCGGCAGTGACGGATCTGGAAAAATGCCTCGAACCCGGTCATCCCCTGGTACATGATGATCTAGATTCCAACCTGGCAGCTTACCTGGTCCAGAATAAAGGGGATTATGAAGCAGCCAAAAAGGAAGCCGATCTGGTCCTGAAACGTAAATTCAAACTGGACCGGGGAGCCGCAGTTGCCATGGAAAATCGCGGGATCGTGGTGGACTGGGATCAGAAGAACCAGCATTTGATGATCTGGGATACTACCCAGTCACCAATACCGATCCGCAACGGCATGGCTGCCCGCCTGGGGTTGAGAACACACCAGGTGCGGGTAGTAGCGCCATTTGTGGGTGGCGGGTTTGGTCCCAAGATCATGATGTTTTACGCCGAGGAAATGGTTCTGCCCTGGCTGACCATGAAATTGAACAGGCCGGTGAAATGGATCGAGGACCGCAAAGAAAACTTCTACGCCACGACCCAGGAACGGGAGCAGGTCCAGGAAGTGGAGATGGCTCTTTCAAAAGAGGGGCGCATCCTGGGCATCAAACAAAAGATCATCCATGATACCGGAGCTTTTGATCCTTATGGGTTGACAACACCGCTAAACACTCAATCCCATTCCATGGGTGGATACGATGTGCAGAACTATAACAGTGAATTATTTGTGGTCTTCACCAATAAAATCATCGTGACCCCGGTCCGCGGGGCTGGCCGCCCCCAGGGTATATATGTTGTTGAACGAATGCTGGATATCGCCAGCAAGGAATTAAAACTTGATCCGCGGGATGTCAGGCGGTTGAATTTTATTCCCAAGGATGCTTTCCCGTATAACCATGAGATCATTGACCAGGCTTTCGTTGAACTTGTTCTGGATTCAGGCAATTACCTTCCGGCCTATGAAAAAGCCCTGGAAAAGATCGAATATGACAAATTCGTTCAGGAGGAACAACCCCGACTGCGTGCTGAAGGGAAATATGTGGGTATAGGTGTAGTTCCTTTTATTGAAACCACAGGTGTTGGACCCTACGAAGGTGCCCGGGTGGCAGTTGAGCCTAGCGGCAAGATCAGCGCAGCCACGGGTGTAGGCACACAGGGGCAAAGCCATATGACTTCTTTCGCCCAGATCATCGCCGAGGAATTGGGTGTGGAAGTGGAGGATGTCAGCCTGGTATCGGGCGATACGGCCGAGATCCACTGGGGGACCGGGACCTTCGCCAGCAGGGGAGCTGTTGTGGCCGGCAACGCCGTTCTGGCTGCGGCCAGCGATGTTCGGAAGAAAGTACTGAAATTAGCCAGCAAGATCCTGGAAACCCCCGAGGATGAACTGGAGCTGGAGGGTGGTCTAGTCCGGGTGGCGGACATCCCGGAAAAATCTATCAGCCTGGGAGAATTGGCGGTCCTGGCCAATCCTTTCCGCGGCGCAGTGGAACCAGGGACTGAACCTGGCCTGGAATCCACTAAATATTTCGGTCCTGCTTACGGTGCTACAGCTTTTGGTGTGCACGGGATGATCCTGGAAGTGGATCCAGAAACGATGATGATCAAGATCCATAAATACATCGCAGTGGAAGATTGTGGGACCATGCTCAACCCCCTGGTGGTTGAGGGACAGATCCACGGCGGTGTTTCGATGGGCATTGGCAATGCCTATTACGAGAAACTTCACTATGATGAAAACGCCCAGCTATTGAACGCCAGTCTGGCGGATTACCTGATCCCTACTTCAGCAGAAATGCCCCATATAGAGGTCTATCACGAAAATACGCCTGCTCCTAATAATAAACTCGGAACCAAAGGGGTAGGAGAAGCCGGTGCGATCCCGGTGCCAGCGGCCTTTGCCCAGGCGCTGGAAAACGCCTTGCCGGATTTTAATCTGGAAATAACTGAAACGCCGCTCAGCCCCAACCGGTTATACGAGCTGCTTTACAAGTCAGAGGAGTAAAGATGAAAGTTGAAGGAGAACATCTGTTTTCAGGCACCCAGCAGCAGGTCTGGGACCTGTTCCGGGATACCGAGGTGATGGCTGCCGCGCTACCCGGAACTAAGAAGATGGAGCTGATTGGAGAGAATACCTATGAAGCGGTTATGAATGTCCGCGTAGGACCAGTAGTTGGAGAATTTTCTGGCCAGCTGGTGATCTCCAATGAAGACCATCCTACCAGCTACACCATGACCGTTGATGGACGCGGAAAACCCGGCTTTCTGAAAGGCGTCGGGGACGTCATTCTCACAAACCAGGGAGAGAATCAGACCTTGATGGGTTATACCGGAGAGGTCCAGATTGGCGGAAAACTGGTTGCAGTGGGCCAGCGTCTGATCGATACTGTCGCAAAAAGCATCATCAGCCAGGCTTTTGAGATCCTGGATAATGCCCTGGCAGAGCGGGAAAGTGCTGAAGCGGAAGGCAGGGAAGCGGCGTATCGAAAAAGTTCAGAGAGCGATTATGCCGCAACCGTTGCAAAAGATTTGATCAAGAATGTCCTGAAGCGTACGGGTAGTAGTGAGGATTCCTGATCAGCAAGGAGGTTGAAATCCTCCTAATTGATCTTTTTAATATGATTACCTCCTTCTTTCCTGCCATTTCTCCAAGTCTGATATTGACAAATGGTTAGGTTTAGTTAGAATAAAGTATGCAATGAAAAACAAGAAAAGACGAACACAAATTCAAAGATGCCCAGGAGCGGTTACGCTCTCTAGGGCATTTTTTATTATGTAGAAGGACCACTTTGTGGTTCTTTTTTTTACAATAATCGAATGGCGTAGAACTTACTGATTGGGCAAGCATTACGAACTATTAAAATCCGGGTTAAATATACTAGGTGGGAAATAATGGAAAAATACCTGGGAAAAGGAGGTGGCCGGATATCCTGCAACAGTCTCGACCAGTATTTATCTTAATATTTGGAACAATCAATCATCCAAAGGAGAGAATAAATGGCAATAGCGGACCGAAAAATACCAGGTTATCTTCCTAATGAAGTTCCACCAATTGGGAAGATGATTATCTTGGGCTTTCAGCATGTGCTGACCATGTTCCCGGCAACGGCATTTTGTGCCTTATTAACCGGGTTCCATCTTTCAACCGTGCTCTTTGTGGCTGGAATGGCGACAGTTGTGGCATTGATCCTGTCAAAGTGGCGGATCGGGAAATTCATCCCCCTCTTTTATGGATCAAGCTTCAGTTATCTGACCGCCTACCTGGCTATTACCAATGCCCAGTGGGGCGTTCCAGCAAGCGACGAATTGATCAGTCTAATGCAGGCTGGAATTCTCGTTACAGGTGTCATCAATATCGTCATCGGCTTTATCATCAAAGCCGTTGGCAAAGAAGCGATTGACAAAGTCCTGCCCCCCATTGTCACAGGCTCCGTTGCCTGCATCATAGGTTTTGGCCTTGGGTTTGCCGCTCTTGGTATGGCTGAAACTAACTGGCTGGTGGCAATGGTTACTCTGGTAGTCACCATTCTGATGTCAGTATATCTGCGCGGAAAGGGATTTATAGGAATGATCCCTATCCTGTTGGGTGCAATCGTAGGATATCTTGTATCCTGGCCATTGGGCCTGATCGATTTCTCTGGCGTAGCAGTAGCTAACTGGCTGGTAGTTCCCCATTTCACTTTCCCAACCTTCACAGGTGCTATGGTTGTGACTGCGATCTTCAGTATCAGCATCATGGCCATTGCAACTATTCCAGAATCCACAGCTCACCTGTACCAGATCAGTCTTTATGTTGACCGCTATGCCGAAAAGATCGGCGAAGAACCCTATCATCTGGATGAGCATATCGGGTTTAACCTGATCCTGGATGGTATCGGAGACTTCATCAACGGCCTGTTTGGTTCTACGGCTGGCACCAACTACGGTGAGAATAACTCACTGATGGCAATCACACTCAACTACTCAGGACCCGTACTGATCATGGCCGGCGTTGTTTCCATGCTGTTGGGCTTCATCGGCAAACTGGAAGCGGTGGTTGCCACAGTCCCCCTGGCTGTAAGCGGCGGCTTGGCGATCTACCTCTTTGGTGTGATCGGTATGCAGGGTATCGCGCTGATGGTTGAGAATAATGTCAGCCTCTTCAGCTCCCGCAACCTGGCAGTTGGCGCAGTGATCATGGTCATCGGCATTGGAGGAAATATTGGATATGCTGGCGGATTCCTGCCCATCCCCATCTTCCAGGGCATTTTCCCCAGCGGGTTACCCGCCATCGCGACTGCTGCCGTGCTCGGTATTCTGATCAACGCGATTTTCTTGATCTTTACACCTCCGGAAGCAATGGAACTCTAATAAACTCCTAAAAATTTGATAAATGGGCATCCCCTCCCAGGTGGATGCCCATTTCTTTTTGACAAGGTACCAGCGAGAATAGGAAATTAGTAACCCCCCGTACCCCATGACTGGGGTGTATAATCAAAATCTACCTTTTTGAGCCCATTTTTGGTTTAAAAAGCATATTTTTCTCGCTTACCAAAAATCACCAGGGATCAAAAGAAGGCTTTCATATCTAAGTATTACTATTGATCATCGCAGGACTGGCAGGAGGAATTATTATGTTGGCTCGTCCCGGATTACCGGATTTTGAGTATATCAAAGCAGAGACGTTCCAGGATGTTTTTGATTGGATGAAAGAAAAGGGGGATGATCTTAAGTTGCTGATGGGGGGCACGGATCTGTTCATCCAGATGCGTGATAGAGGAGAAGGACCGGGTTTTTTGCTGGACGTAAAAGGTCTTCCCGGTATGCAGGAAATATCGTTTGATAGAAAAAATGGATTGAAAGTCGGGGCTGCGGCAACACTGAATTCGCTTTCCAGCCACCCAAATTTACTCACATATTATAGTATTTTGTGCCAGGCAGCAGATACAGTGGGGAATTATCAGCTGCGCAACCTGGCTACCCTGGGTGGGAACATCTGCAATGCATCTCCCAGCGCTGATATGTCACCAGCCGCCCTGGTTTATGATGGGATAGTTGTGGTTGAGAGTCCCCGCGGCGAAAGGGAATTAAGCTTGGATCAGTTTTGGGTTGGACCGGGTAAAACAGCCCTGGAAAAGGACGAATTCCTGAAAAGGATCCATTTCCCCACTCCTCCAGATAAAGCTGCTGGCAGTTACTATAAACTTGGCCGATCGAAAATGGGGGATCTGGCAATTGTTGGAGTCGCTGTACTGGCATTTCCGGATCCAAATCAGCCTGCCGGGGTCCAGTTCAGAATTGGGATCAACTCCACGGCACCAACTGCCTACCGTGTTCCAGCGGTTGAAGAATTCCTGGCTCAAAGCCCGACCACAGATGAAATTCTATATAAAGCCGCTGAAATGGCTATGGACATCTCCGCTCCCATTGAAGACCAGAGAGCAACAGCTATCTATCAAAAGAAAATGGTTCGCAACCTGGTTTACAAGGGATTAAAAGAGGTTAGGGAGATTTTGAAATAATTCTGCTAATCAATCAGAAGAGAAAAACTATGGCAAAACACACTATAACACTAATTATCAATGGACAATCTGAAGAACTTCTGGTCCCATCTAATATGACCCTCCTGCATGTCTTGAGGGACCAATTAGGATTGACTGGCACTAAAAATGGCTGCGAAGCCGGGGAATGCGGTGCCTGTACCGTGCTGGTGGACGGTGAACCTATTAATTCCTGCCTGGTGCTGGCTGTGGAACTGGAAGGCAGGGAAATCACCACCATCGAGGGTTTGTCCAGCAATGGAAAACTCACACCCCTGCAGCAAGCTTTTGCTGATTTAAACGCGGTGCAGTGCGGCTACTGCACTCCGGGTATGTTAATGTCAGGAACTGCCCTGCTCAGACGCAATCCGAATCCAACCGCAGAGGAAATTCAAAAAGCCCTGGTTGGTAACCTGTGCCGCTGCACTGGATACCAACGCATTATTGATGCCATTATGGAAGCTTCCCGCAATGGAGGTGCTCAATGACGATCACTGAATCTGGACTTATCGGAAAGAGTGTTCAACGTACTGATGTAATGGACAAAGTCACAGGATGTGCGGTGTTTGTGGATGATATTCAATTTGGACCAAATTTACTGTACAGCCGATTGGTGCGCAGCCCATATCCACATGCCCTGATCAAGAAGATCGATACCTCAAAGGCCGAAGCGCTGCCAGGTGTCAGGGCAGTGGTAACTGGAAAGGACTTAACCGCCCGCCTGGGATTATATCTGATCGACAGACCGATCTTTGCATATGACAGGGTCCGTGTTTATGGGGAACCTGTTGCCGGTGTGGTCGCAACAAGTGAGGATATTGCTATTGAAGCCGTGAAATTGGTTGAGGTTGAGTATGAAGTGCTGCCGGCCATTTATGACCCGGTTGAGTCAGCCCAGCCAGATGCGCCCTTGATCCACCCCGATCTCGGGAGCTATTCTGTAGTCAACTTCATTTTCCCTGAACCGGGGACGAATATTTCAGAACATTTTAAGATCCGAAAAGGTGATGCTGAAGCCGCATTTGCTGCGTGCGAAGCAGTAGTAGAAGGCCGCTTCCGCCTGCCGCCGATAGAACACGTGCCGCTAGAGACCCATACCTCAGTCGCTTTGTGCGAAAAGACAGGCCAGGTTACCCTTTGGGCCACCTCTCAGTCTCCCTTTGCTATGCGCGATATGATTGCCCAGTCATTGGGCATTTCACATAACAAGCTCCGGGTAATCGCACCCCTGGTGGGTGGAGGGTTTGGAGGCAAGGCTGGTGTCACCATGGAAGCTTGTGCAGTGGTTATGGCCCAGGCGGTGGAAGGCCGGCCGGTTAAATTACGCCTGACCCGGGAAGAGGAATTTGTGGGCACTTCCACCCGCCAATCTCTGATTTCTGACATCAAGGTTGGTTGTGATAAGGACGGCAACTTGCAGGCTATGGAGC
>JAGHAU010000047.1 GCA_021161345.1 Anaerolineales bacterium
CAATAATAGTAACTATCATAGTTTTCCTTTATTTATCTAGGGCCTACTAGAGCTGATCCAATTCGCAAAACAGTCGCTCCCTCTTCGATAGCAACTTCAAAGTCTCCGCTCATTCCCATAGAAAGATCAGCTAGATTAGAGGTTGAAATTTCCCCGGTTAAATATGCTTGTAATTTTCTTAGTCTTTTGAAGTAAGGCCTGGCGTTCTGTGGATCATTAGAATAAGGAGCCATGGTCATCAATCCTTTCACATCTAAATTCGGTAGATCGAGGATTTCGTTCATCTCTGGTAGTAAACCATTCCACTGATCATCCGCCCAGGCACCCCAACCATGTTTGTTTTTTTCACCGCTAACATTAAATTCTAGGTATACAGGTAACTTACGCCCGTTCAAACTGGCATATTTATTTAAGTTGATCGCAGTTTTTTTACTATCAACAGAATGCACTTCAGCAAAATTAGCAGATATTTCTTTTTCTTTTCCTTGCTGGATCGTCCCGATCATATGCCACTCAATCTCTAACTCGTTCAATAAATTCATTTTAAAAAGAGCTTCTTTAAGGTAGGATTCACCAATTCGGACTATCCCAAACTCGGCAAGGTTTTTAACAATAAGAGCAGGTTTTAGCTTGGTAACTGCTATCAAAGCAATCCTATCCGGATCCCTTCCTGCAGTTTTGGCAGAATTATGAATTTTTTCTAGAACAGATTCTATATTTCGGCGGATGGATTCTGCCTGTTCGTTTTCCATAAGGTTATTCTTTACATCAATCCAATAACTGCTGCGAATCTTCCAGTTTTCCCATTCTCTTCCCGATGAGAATACCAATCTCCGGTATTGCACCCAGTGCAAATTTCAGAAACCTCGACGTTTCTAACTCCAGCTCCCCGCAGGGAAATTTCATTGGCTTTCCACAAATCCAATTTTACCCCATCATCATCCTTTATCAAAATCTCATCGCTTTTATCAGCGTAAACATCTTCAACTCGCTTAACCACATCTGCACCCACGGTATAGTGATCCGGTCCAATCGATGGACCAATTGCTGTAAACAGATCAGAAGGGTTTGTTCCAAAGTTTGTTTCCATTGCTCGCACGGTATGGAAGGAAACTTGCTTTACCGTACCCTGCCATCCCGCGTGAGCAATACCCACAGCATTATTTACTGGATCAACAAATAAAATTGGCACGCAATCCGCAAAACGCATTAGCAGCAGCAAACCAGGTGTGTCCGAAATAATTGCATCTCCCTGATATATCGCATCCAGAGGGTTATTTGCCACAATCACATTCGCAGAATGGATTTGCCGCACCTGGACAAGCTGTTCCGATCTACAGCCAAGAGATTTTAGCAATATTTCCAAATTTCCTTTTACATGAGATGGCTCATCCCCCACAGTTCCCCCCAGGTTAAGAGAAGCCCATGGTGCCTGACTTAACCCGCCATGGCGCGTAAATATTGTCTGGATTACACCCGGGAATCTTAAAGTTTCGAATTTAAAATTTTTTGTTCTGTTTGTTTTGTAGCTTATCATTCCGACTGATCTTTTATTTGAGCAGCTTTAAACTTGACAGCCATAACCTTCCTGCTATCTGCCATTGATTCTTCTACTATTGGATAACCGAACCAAGCAGTGGTGAAACCGAATAGACCACCTGTAATTGTTCTTAACAATGGTGTGCTTTCTCGTAACGGAATAATATCCCAAGGCAGTTGGCTTATGATCTGGCTCAATCCGTCCAATCCAATTGGCAATATACCAAGTAGGAACCAGGCCGCCAATGGCAAACTTGGTATCTTTCTTCCTGTGAGTGAAAAAATAATTCCAAATAACAAGATTGCACTATAGATCGCAATATCTCTTTGGCAAAAGGCTACTTTAAATCCCAGCTCCTCATTTCCCCTGAATCTCATGGCCTTTTCCAGGTCAAATGGATCATTACCTGTTGCATCTTCGTAAGTTATCAGGTTCGGCAATTTGGCAATTTCCTTTGGATATGCTCCCTGTTCCCCATACAGGAACCAAGATCTGAAAGAAAGCTGGTGGCATAATCTTCCATAAACCGAATATATCAAATTAGCCGAGCCAATTCTACCTCCATTCATCAAGACGGGAGCAAGGAAAGCCAATCCAACATATAAGAAAGTAAAGGCATTAAATATCACCATGTACCTGCGAGAGAGCCAGTGAAAAAGTCTATCTCCAAAGGAAATCTCACTCCCGCGCTTAATTCTTTTCTGATGGGTATCTGTTTGTATATTATCTAGCTGCTGAATCCTGTCATTAGCCGCACCAAGCGTCATCTGGATGTCTTTTTTATCAAAGGGAGCTTTGATCTGATATGGGCCGATTTCAATAACAGGTATCTTGTCAACGAACTCAGATATTCCTTCCTGCTCGATATCGATCAGAACTAACCGATGAGGTATCTGCCCCTGAATATCCTTCAAATCTTCTTCAGCCTTCGTGCATAATGGACAATTCTGGCGCATGTAAAGAGTTACGGTTAGCATCTAAGATCGTTCCTTTTATAAGGAGCCGAATACGCTGCCAAATCTGTTGAGATAAATAGTTATCTTTTCGAACAAACCAAAGAAGAGTAAACCGCCAATAATGATCATCAGGATACCCATAGCGATTTCCAGATAGTGAAGGGCCTTCCCGTATTTTTTAAGTGCGGCGGTTACCCATCCAACGCCCAGGGCTGCTATCAAGAAGGGTATTGATAACCCAGCAGAATACGCTGCCAGCAGTGCGCCACCGATTAAAACAGATCCTCCGCTTAAGGACAGTGTAAGAATAGCGCCCAGCACAGGTCCAACACATGGAGACCAGCCGGCAGAAAAGAATACGCCCATCAGGAACGATGACCAGTAACCTTTATCCATACCGGGTTTGGATTGTTTGCGAGTGTCATATTGCAGGAAAGGAATTTTCCATATCCCAGTCATATGAACGCCAAATATTATTACAACGATACCACCAATCTTTTCAATCCAATTTTGAACATTGGTAAGCAAGCCACCCAGCGCAGATGCTGCAACTCCCAGCGTAATAAATACAACGCTAAACCCTATTACAAATGCTAGCCCATGCGAGAAAACCGACCAGCGATCATGTTCCTTCCCCTCTCCTTCAAAGGCTGACCTTCCACCCAGGTAACCGACATAAGCGGGTACCAGTGGCAGTACACAAGGAGATAAGAAAGAGGCCAATCCCGCAATAAAAGCAGTTCCTAAACTGAACAAACTCAGACTATCCATAACCAACCCTTTTACAATATACTGATAATGTTTTTTTAATATTCTACGACTTTTACTGGAGTTCCCTCATTGCCTGAAACAACAATATCCCCTTCTTGATAGGGGGTGACAGGAGAAGCCCATCGAAAAATCCATTTGGCATCTTCCGGAGCGACGTTAATACACCCGTGGGAAGATGGCTCTCCATAATTGTTATGCCAGAACGTTGAGTGAATTGCAATTCCTTCAAGATAGAAAAACGAAACCCAACCAATTCCAGGAATCATCCAGCCGGCTTGATTGGACCCGCCTGACATTTGCACTGAATGTAATTTTCTCCAAATATGAAACCCATCTGAACCAATCGCCGTAAGCGGTGTCGTATTCGGAATCTTTCCAGATGAGATCCTGCAGTAATACACCTCTTTGCCGTTTTCAAAACATGCTAAAGTCTGTCTGGAGTTAGCAACATCAACTACGATCTGTTTATTTTCAGCTTCTGGGTTAATTGGCATTACTTCAGCCTGCGATATGGGCCGAAAAGCTTCAGCAGGAGCCCAAAATAAATCTCCTGGATTCCCATATCGCTCATTTATCCGATACCAGATATTACCGTCACTACCTTCCTTCACCTGGTCAACCCACAGGATCTGGCTGAAATAAAATCGGGGCGGTAGATTTTTTCTATTTTGCATCCTCCACCACGAGGATCGTGCTGGAGGATTATCCAATATTGCGTTCACCCAGGGTACCGTTACTTCAACCCAAATCCCTTCCATCCCGTCAGGCATAGCTCCGATAGGTGAATTCAGAAGGTTCTTTACCGGTTGTACATTGGGACCCCAGATATATCCATCCTCGGTCTCAACCCAGCGCTGATTATTCCTAAATGGCCAGGGGCCTATTACTTCCCTCAACCAGGGAACTACTGTATCTTCGTAATATGTGCCTACAGACGGGGAATCATAGTCAGGCCGCAACATAACATCAACTTTACCAACAGCAATCCTTCCCAGGCGATCAGATGCCGGAAACTCTTCATTCAAATTGGGATATCTATTAGCCAACAAGATCGCGCCGGCTGCCAGGCTGCTGGTTTTTATGAATTCTTTTCTTGAAATAGTTTTCATAGATTATGTTCTTATTCATTTCATGAGTTTTTATTTGGCTTTTCCAGCAATAAAATCTTCTATCTTGATTTTAGCCACGTCATCTGAATATTGTACTGGAGGAGATTTCATAAAATAAGCAGACGGTTCTTCTAATGGGCCTGCAATTCCCCTGTCCAATCCGATCTTGGCACAGCGAATCGCGTCTATCATTACCCCTGCTGAATTGGGTGAGTCCCATACTTCCATTTTTAGTTCGATATTCAAAGGAACATCCCCAAATGCTGTACCTTCCAGTCGGATATTGGCCCATTTCCGATCTTCCAACCAGGGAACATAATCGCTTGGTCCAATATGGATATTGTCATCTTCAAACTCATAATTGATCTGACTCGAAACGGCTTGTGTTTTTGATATTTTTTTAGATTTCAGCCTTTCCCTGTCAAGCATGTTATAAAAATCCATATTTCCGCCATAATTCAGCTGAAACGTCCGCTCAAGTTTTACTCCCCGATCCTGCATTAAATTGGTTAACACCCGGTGGACAATCGTAGCTCCTACTTGGCTTTTTATATCATCTCCGATTACCGGAAGCCCTTTATCTTCAAAGCGCTTACCCCAGTATTCTGAAGTTGCAATAAAAACAGGAATCCCGTTCACAAAAGCGCAGCCTGCTTCCAGTACTTGCTCAACATACCATTTTGTAGCCATCTCAGAACCGACAGGAAGGAAATTGATCACTACATCAGTTCCAGAATCTTTAAGTATCTTAACAATATCATCTGTTGGGCCTGGAGCTGGTTGGATGAAATCCTTTAGATATGTTCCCAATCCATCATGGGTCATACCCCTACTTACAGGCACGTTTAAGAAAGGAACATCTGTGAATTTATAGGTATTATTTGGTTTTTCCCAGATTGCCTCGCTGAGATCTTTACCAACTTTCGCTGCGTTAATATCTATTGCGGCAGAAAATTCGATATCCCCGATATGGTATCCACCAAGAATTGGATGCATCAAACCTGGTATGTTTTCATTTTCTGGCACATTTTGGTAATAGTGCACGCCCTGAATCAGCGCAGATGCACAATTTCCAATACCAATTATTGCTGTTCGTACTTTATTTTTAGCCATGCTATTACTACCTTTGTTGACTTACGTATTATATATCTTTTTGGAGGCTAGACAGTTATTCGAACTTATCAAGCCCAGATCAGCTACGTCAATAATTCATTTGATGATTCTGTATTTCAATTTCTTTCTTAGTTTATCTTTTTTCGATTCAATCTCAAACTGTTCCCGATCACAAATACATCACTAACGGCCATAGCACCGGCAGCGAGCATTGGATTCAGCAAACCAACTGCAGCAACAGGAATCAAAATTATATTGTAGAAAAAAGCCCAGAATAAATTTTGTTTGATAGTGGCCAGAGTGGTTTTTGATAGATTTATGGCTTTGGTTATTCCGGCCAGGTCACCCCGGATAAGCGTTATCGGTGCCGCAGCGATTGCTATATCAGTGCCTGTGCCCAAAGAAATGCCCACATCAGCTTGTGCCAGAGCAGGAGCATCGTTCACTCCATCCCCAACCATCGCAACGATTTCTCCTTGTTCCTGAAGCTCCTTGATTTTGGTGGATTTTCCCCCAGGAAGAACTTCTGCCATAACACCATCAATTCCTACTTGTGATGCAATCGCTTCAGCGACTTGTTGGTTATCTCCAGTTATCATCAGGACGTTTAAGCCCATTTCTTTTAGCTCGGTAATGACCTCACTGGCATTTGCTTTTACTGTGTCAGCCACTGCTAACCAGCCAGCCAGAACTCCATCAATCGCAACCATCATTACGGTTTTACCTTCTCCTCGTAATATGGAAATCTTTTCCTCAGCTTCAACCCAAGAGATTTGTTCTTCATCAAATAAAACAGCGTTGCCCACTAAAACCTGTTTTTCATTAACGATCGCTTTTACACCTTTTCCAGAAATCGCGGTAAATCTATCAGCATCCTCAATAACCAATCCTCTGGTTTTAGCTTCTGCCACAATCGCTTCACCTAGGGGATGTTCAGATCGCTGTTCAACTATTGCGGCTATGCGAATTATTTGTTCCTCGGCAAGTTTGCTTTGTTCTGATGATGCAAGACCTATATCGGTTAATATCGGTTTTCCATAAGTAATAGTACCGGTCTTGTCCATAACAACCGTGGAAATCTGACCAGAGCGCTCAAGCGCTGTTCCTGATTTAAACAATATTCCTGATCTCGCTCCCCGCCCCGTTCCAACCATAACAGCCGTAGGCGTAGCTAAACCCATCGCGCACGGACAAGCAATTAACAAGACAGCAACAGAATTTAATAATGCCCGCGCAAACTGACTGCTGCCTGGCCCTGGTGGAGAGACAGCAAATAACTGCCAAACCAGGTAAGTAAGTATTGCTGCTATCACAACTGCTGGAACAAATATTGCTGAAACTTGATCAGCTATCCTTTGAATAGGCGCTTTACTTCCTTGAGCTTCTTCTACCAAACGGATAATTTGCGCAAGTGCTGTGTCCTTGCCAATTTTTGTAGCTTCAAATTTAAAAGAACCCTGTTTATTCAGGGTTCCGCCAATAACGTCGGATCCCACTTGTTTTTCTACAGGGAGAGATTCCCCGGTCAACATAGATTCGTCAACTGATGATTGCCCACTGATGATCACGCCATCGACGGGCACTTTTGTTCCCGGATTGACTATCAGAATATCCCCCAGCAGTACATCAGACACAAGTATATACTCTTCACGGTTTTCTCTTGCTACCAAGGCTTGATCAGGAGTCAGATTGAGCAAGTTCTTAATTGCCTGACTAGTCTTACCCCTGGTTTTTATTTCCAAATATTTTCCTGTTTTAATCAGGGTGATAATCATAGCTGATGTTTCAAAATACACATGCCCGGGAATCAATTTAAATAACACAGGCAAGGAATACAAATAAGCTGCAGTCGATCCCAAGGCAACCAGCACGTCCATGTTAGCAGCTTTATTTCTTATCGATTGGACAGCTCCCGTGTAGTATTTCCTGCCCACATAGAACTGAACGGGTGTTGCCAGGGCCCACATCAACCAATTTACCCAGGGTTGTTGGGCCCATTCACCAATTAAGCCAAAATCCCGCCCCATCGACAATATAAACAAAGGAATAGTTAACAACAATCCCAAAAAGAGGTCTCGGCGTTGTTTCTCATACTCAATTTTACGGACCATTTCTTCAGTATCCGCATTCTGGTCGCCCAGGATCTGGGCTTCAAAACCAGCTTTTTTAATTTGATCTCTAATGTCCACTTGGGTCACTAAAGTTGGAATGTAATTTACACTAACTTTTCCTGAAACCCAGTTTATGTTGGTTTTGGTGATCCCTGGCAAATCTTTTATCCTGCTTTCCAGGGTTGAGCTGTTTTGTTCATCATCCAAACCAGAAATAATCAATCTCGCTTCACCGACCGCAATCCCGTAACCTGCTTTAGTGATTTTTTCCATCACGTCAAAGATCACCTTATTCCCGCCACTATGCTCAAACGAAGCTCTCTCAGAAGCGAGGTTCACATGAACCTGTTCGATTCCCTCGATCTTTTTTATGCTTCGCTCAACCGCAGTAGCACAATTAGCGCAATCCATGCCCGTGATAGGCAGAGATATATGTTTTACTTCTGTCATTCACCCTCCAAAAATATCACCGATAATTATTCTTTTACTGGATAATTGATTTTTTCCAGCAGACCCTTTATGGTTTCTTCACTAGCAGGAAGTTCAAATTCTATTTCAACAGATTTCGTTTCCTGGTTTGCCCAAACTCCGTTTACTCCTGGAAGACTACTTACTTCGACCTGAATTGAATTAACACAATGTCCGCAAGATATATTGGGGATCTCATACTTTACCTGATTCATTATTCCTCCAAATAATTAGACTTTCGTTGCAGCTTCAAATACATCGACAATTTCACGGAGCACCTTTTCTCTTTCATCAATATCGTCCCCGCGGACTGCTGAGATCAAGCAAGAGTTCAAATGACTGTCGAGAATATTGATACTAATCTTATTTAGTGCAGACTGGATGGCATTTATCTGCCTGATTACATCAATACAGTAAATATCATCACCAATCATCCGCTGCACTCCTCGGATATGTCCCTCGATAGTCTTTAGCCTTTTGATATTGTCCTCTTTATCTGCCATTTTTACCCCCCCCTTGGGGGTTGGGCTAAGAATACTACAATTCCATCTTTTGTCAATTAGCTACATACCCCATGTTACACTCGTTTACCAAAAAACCCGGCCTTGACCGGGTTAGTTGAGAAAAAGGTAATCTCATTTGAGATAAGAGTCAAAAGCAGTTCTAAAGTCTCCTGCCCCAACCGGACCTAGCCATTGTTTGAGTACAGACCCTTGCCCATCAACTAATAAGAAATGGGGCTGGTACTTGTATCCAAGTTTTTTTAGATATTCAGTATTCGCTGGATCATCTACATCTAGATAAACAAAATTGACCTTGTTAAAGTACTCAACTTCTAGCCCATGCACGATGGGCGCCATACCCTGGCAAGTAGATCACCAAAACGCAAAGACTTCAATTAGTTGGATCTCACCTGAAGCCAGGCTAACAGTTGCAGGATCTGTACTTTCCAAGCCTGGTCTAGGCGTTGGAAGAATTTGTTCTTCAACAACCTCAGCTTGAGAGGGATCATCTGCTTGTTGATCATCGGCTGCTGGCATTTCGGTATCAGCAGCTGCAACTTCTTCGACCACTTCAGGTTGAACGACAGCTTGCCCTGAGTCTTTATTTCCTCCGACTATAAATACCACTGCGATTCCTACCAGGAGGATAACAGTAACTAATATAATCAGTATTCTATTTTTTTCAATCATAAACACCTCTAAGTTCTTGCTTTCCGATAAATGAGATACCTTGTAAGGATTGTCTGTAAAAACACATCAGTACTTAGCATTCCTCCTTTTTTATTATCCTATTCTGTCAGTTATAATCAATTTGCACCACATTGGACGTGGGTTACAGGTGAAAACTTACTTGAATAAACTAAGAATACCTATATCAGTTGCTGTCTTGCTTACCGGATTGGCTTGGATCTGGCTCTCCAGGATGCCGGAAGTATCAAGATCTAATTCTTTGGAAGCTGCCCAGGTTGGATTTTTCGCACCAGTCTTTTCCCTTACCAGTCTTGACGACCAGAATATCGGGCTGGCTGATTTCAAAGGCAAGCCCGTGATCCTAAACTTTTGGGCCTCCTGGTGCCCACCCTGCAAGGCCGAAATGCCAGCTTTTCAACAGGCCTCACTGGAATTAGCAAATACGGACCTGCAGATCATTGCCATTAATGCGACGAGTCAAGACTCCTTAACTGAAGTAAGGCAATTCATTGATCAGTACGAGATCACTTTTTTAATTCCACTGGATCTGACCGGATCCATCGCTAGGGATTACCTGGTCCATT
Organism: Anaerolineales bacterium; assembly: GCA_021161345.1. GTDB lineage: Bacteria > Chloroflexota > Anaerolineae > Anaerolineales > UBA11858 > B10-G9. The sequence continues at coordinate 9,846 of JAGHAU010000047.1, forward strand.
CCCTCCCGACAACCTATTTCATTGACAAGAATGGAATCATTGTAGATGTAATTATTGGAGGTCCAATTCCTCTCTCTTTGTTGCGTATTCAAGCCAACCAACTTTTAACGGATTAATTTATGTTCCCAGTAATCAGCCTAGGCCCACTTTCCATTCCAGCACCCGCATTTATTCTGATCATCGGATATATGGCTGGCAGCTTTCTGCTAGATAAAAAAGCGGCCTCATTTTCAATGGACTCTGAAATCATTGACCGGGCCCTCTGGATTGGTACGATATCAGCCCTCATCGGCGCTCGACTATCATTTATCGCCGGCTCCCCAGCTGCATTTAAAGGGGATATTCTATCCGTACTATCTTTGAATCCTTCGCTTTTAGATCCCTCAGGCGGTCTTATAATTGGAATCACCGCAGTCATCTTGGTAATTACCAGGCAAAAAATAGATTATTGGATGTTCCTTGATAGCCTAACTCCATTTCTAGGCGCATTGATCCCAGCGTATTTCTTAGCTCGTTTTGCATCAGGAAACGGATACGGATTTATTACAAACCTGCCATGGGGAATCTATTTGTGGGGAGCAATACGCCATCCCGTACAGCTTTATTTGACGTTCACGGCATTAATTCCGTTAGCAATCATTCTGTTTTATACACCTATCAAAAACCTGCTCCCGGGCAGCACTTTTTTAC
>JAGHAU010000043.1 GCA_021161345.1 Anaerolineales bacterium
GTAATACCCCTGGGAAAGAATATTGAACTGCCGCGGAACAGCACGGAAGGTGATTCCCATTTTGCTAACAAAGATCTGTCGCTTGATTTCGAAATTGAAGGACAGAACCGTAACCTGTCCGTATCCTGGCCAGGTTTTCACGATGGGCTTGGGATCGAAGCCGAGATCAGCCTCAGGGAGCCGGAAAAACACGAATCGATCAATATTGTCATTCCTGTTGGGAGCAAGCGTTTTTACTATAACCGCAAGATCAATTGCCTGCCTGCTTCAGGCCATATCCAATACGGTGAGGTTAATGAGGTTCTCTCTCCAGATAGCTGCCTGGGATCACTGGATTGGGGACGAGGTGTATGGGAGTATTCCAGCTTTTGGAAATGGGCCAGCGCTTCGGGATTCCTGGCGGATGGGAGAACGATCGGGTTGAATATGGGGGGCGGTTTCGGGGATACTTCCCAGGCTAGTGAAAATGCTTTCTTCGTAAATGGCGTTTTGCACAAACTCGATCAGGTTGAGATCGATTATTCTCCGGGAAATTACACAGCCTCCTGGCATTTTTCTGACAATGAAAATCATCTGGATCTCCAATTTATTCCGTTCACGGAAAGGGTGGCAGAAACCAGACTGGGAATCATTGACAGTGAGGTCCACCAGATATTTGGACGATATTCAGGGTATGTGATCAGCGATGATGGCGAAAAGATCGAGATCAATGACCTGATTGGATTTGCTGAGGACCACAAGGCCAGGTGGTAATAAGTAAGTAGTAAGTCGTAAGGCCATTTGTTTTTTTACTGGACCTGGTATCAGTTTAAGTAATTTTATAATTTAGCTGAATGTACTTCATTTCTGTGAGTAAGTCCGGGAGGGCGGTGCTATCGGGTGGTTATATTGTCACTCTGATGATTAATATAAAGACAATTCAAGAAGATAGAAAAAACGCGAGGTAGTTTAATACATAAATATTGTATAAAATAATCAAATATGTTGAAATTGTTATCCTAGTAGAGGGTATAGTAAAGTTCGATAACGGTTTTTTATGTGAGGAGAGTGAGATATGAAAATCAATGTGGGAGATCGGGCTCCGAATTTTACCTTGCAGAGCCATCTCGACAAAGAAGTGACTTTAAGTGAATATCAGGGAAAGACCACTGTGCTGGTGTTTTTCCCGCAAGCTTTTACGCCGGTTTGAACCAGCCAGATTCCGTCCTATGAAGCGGAGTACGCTGCATTTGCGGAATTAGATGTCCAGGTTCTGGGCATAAGCGTTGACCACATACCGGTATTAAAGGCCTGGGCCGAGAGCCTGGGAGGTATTTCTTACCCCCTGATCAGCGATTTCTGGCCCCACGGAGAAATCGCCAAAGAATATGGGGCTTTTCGCGAACATGAGGGCCGATCTGAACGGGCGATTTTCATTATTGATAAAGAAGGGATTGTTCAGTACGTGGATATCCACGATATTGATGAACAGCCCGGTAATGAAGTGTTGTTTCAGGAGATTCGCCGCATTCAGCCTGACCATAAACCAATCACAATTCCTGAAGAGAGGAAATTCGAAGATGAACTGGACCTGGAAGGGGTAGTTCTGTTCTGCAACAAATGGTGTCCCGGATGCCGCAGGGCCAGGATCTGGTTTGAAGATAAAAAGATCGAATACACAGAATATGATGTCACCAGGAATCAGGCAGCGGCCAAACAGGTGAAAGAGTGGACCGGAGGAAATCTGACCACCCCCACCTTTTATATCAATGGGGAAGTGGTAGTTGATTGGAAAATCGATGAAGTAAGTCGGCTATTGCTGTAAAATGATTTCTGATCAAACCCCTGTAATTAATTAAACCGGTTAGAATAGGGGAATAATAGAAAATCCCGGATCCTTGACTGGACCCGGGATTGAAGTAGAATTATTCAGCATCTGTATAGTCAATATCTGAATAGTATGGCAAAAAAATCATCAGCGCATACCCTGGAATATATCTTGTTGGGGCTTATCAGAGAAGAGCCTGCTCATGGCTATGCCCTGTATGAAAAACTGCGCAGCACTGCAGAACTATCCCTGATTTGGCAGGTGAAACGCAGCAAGTTGTATTATCTACTCGATAAATCGGAAACTGAAGGATATCTGAGTTCAAGGACAAGCTCCCAGGGTCCTTACCCGGACCGCAAGGTTTACCAGATTACACAGAGAGGTATTGAAATCCTGGAAGAATGGCTCCATTCCCCTGTAAATAGCAGCCGTTATGTGCGCCTGGCGTTTTTATCCAAATTATATTTTCTCGTCCAGGAGGATATCAAAAACGCCGAAGAATTGATCGAAAAACAACTTGAGATTTGCGCTGGTTGGCTGGAAAACCTTCAAAAACAACATAAAACACTTGGGGCTGAAGATTTTATCAATGCCCAAGTATTCCTGTTCCGGATCGGACAGATTAAAGCCATGATTGAGTGGTTGAAGAACTGCAAAGAAACACTTCCATCTTATTGAATTTCGGCCCAACGATAGGAGTAATTGAATGAAAAAAACCATCATGATCACCATTGGCATAGCTCTTTTGTTATTAAGCTGCAGTGTGATACCAGGAGTGAACCAACCAATAGAGATCACTGATTCCACTGGACATACAGAAACCCTGGATGGGGTCCCGGATCGGATCGCGATTGCTGGCAGGGCCACAATCATGGTTCAGGATGCAATTTACATGTTTGAGGAAGCCCGTGAAAAAGTGATTGCTTTGGAAAATCGAAACCAATCGGCTTTCAGCTTCTTGCCGGTCATTGATCCGGGCCTTGAGGAAAAAGATATCTTTGAGAAGAATGTCGGTCCGGAACAGATCGCGGCTGTCCAGCCTGATTTGATTTTGCTAAAGAGTTTTATGGCTGAACAATTGGGTGAACCGCTCGGGCAGCTCAATTTGCCGGTTTTATACCTTGACCTGGAAACTACTGAGGCTTTTTACCAGGACATAAACACTCTGGGCCAGATCTTTGGAAATGAGAAGCGAGCAGAGGAGATCACGGAATTCTACCAATCCCGGGTAACCAGAATTGAAGAGAATGTTGGAGCAGTTTCTGAATACCAAAAACCAGATGTGCTGGTTCTGCAATATTCTGATAGGGATGGAGAAATAGCTTTCAAAGTGCCGCCTGTATCCTGGCTGCAAACCAGACTGGTGGAAATCTCTGGCGGAATTCCGGTCTGGAAGGATCTGGAAACTGGCGGAGGATGGGTGGTTGTCAATCTGGAACAGATCGCGGCTGTCCAGCCTGATTTGATTTTGCTAAAGAGTTTTATGGCTGAACAATTGGGTGAACCGCTCGGGCAGCTCAATTTGCCGGTTTTATACCTTGACCTGGAA
>JAGHAU010000182.1 GCA_021161345.1 Anaerolineales bacterium
GGGCACGGGGGAGAATTCAAAATAAAACGATTCAGCTAATTTTGAGGATTTTCACCGTGAAAACCCCACCCGGTGCCGGAACATCCACCTTGTCCCCTTTGGCATGCCCCATCAGAGCGTTCCCAAGGGGAGATTCGTATGAAATTTTACCTTCAACAGGATCAGATTCTGCACGACCAACAACAATATAGGTCTCTTTTTCCTTCTCTTCTGTTTCGATGGTTAACTTAGTACCGATCTGAATTACATCAGTCTTGGGAAGTTCATCAACAATCTCAGCCTGGGCCAGGATGCTTTTAAGATACGCGATACGGCCTTCAACAAAAGCCTGGGCATTTTTGGCTGCTTCAACCTCAACATCCGCATCCACGCCCAAAGGACTTCCGTCCAGGGCTTCCCGTAATCGTTCAGCCACTTCCTGCCTGCGTTCTGACTGCAAATATTCCAGCTCAGCCTTTAGTTTATCATACCCTTCCTGGGTCAAATAGGATGCTGCCATAATTCGTACACTCACTTCTTAGGATAGATGTTCTTAATATAAAAAGAGCTTTTTTAGAGTTTTATCGCCCTAAAAAGCCCTACCCTCTGAAAAGTGCGCTAATTTTATCATAGGTAATCACCGACTGCAAGGTGATAATAACCCTATAATTTTCAGTGATTTTCGACTGCCCTCCAAAGCTTATATCTCCCTAAAAATGTGGAGAAATCCCTGATCTGCAGCCCAAGATCCTCATCATTTACCCAGAAGGTGCTGACCTGAGAACGGTAGGCCTGGGCAGCCAAAATCCACTTATCCAATCCAGCCTCAGAAATAGGAAATTCTTCGAATTGCCATTCTTTAGAACGGTCCATGAATTCGAGGATTTCCTTACCATCAACTTCCCTGGCGTAAGGGTAGTCTGCATAGAAAGTCAACGGGATTCCCAATCGATTGGCAGCCTTGCGGGTCATCTCATGATCTACATGATTGCCGATTCCCAGCGGAGCAACTACCCGGGCATCTTCCGGAAGCTCCTCCTGAAGTTGTCCAGATAACCGTTCGATCAAATCCGCTTCACGGGAATCCAGCCCGCCAAAAATATCCCCTTCGCTGGAATAGTAGAACTCCCCAGCAGATGTCTTCCGATAAATGCAGTCCAGGTAGGAAAAATAGCGTGGGGTTGCGCCAATGATCTGGCAGGCTTTTTGATCTTCATCGCGCCGGATTTTAACCGCATCCGAACCCAGTCCCCAATTGAGGTGCAGCTCCCTCGCCAGAGGTGAAAGATCATCTTCCGGGGGATCCCCGGCATTAATGGTCCAAACCTCTACATTGTGACCGTTATTTGCCAGATCCCAGACCAGTCCGCCGCACGAGAAGGAAATATCATCCAGATGGGGGGAAAGGAAGATCCATTTCATGACCTTTTTGTATCACATTCAATCCAATCGTTCTACCCTGATCCAGAGCTTTTTTCCATTCGTGCTGAGGTGGATAGTCCCATGTTGATCTGTTCGGAGCAGGGAATATCCTGCTAAACGATCGATCAGGCCGCGATTTGGCAGGCCCTGGCTATCCTTGATGCCCACACTTAAAAGGGCTAATTGTGGATGAAGATTATCAATCCAAACCGAAGGATTGCTGGATTGATAACCATTATCTGCCAGTAATATTACACTCACCTCCCCAATATCCCTTCCTTCCTGAAGGCTTGCTCTGATCTCACTCGTGATCCCAAAAGGCAGAACTGCCCGGAAATCCTCATATTCAACCAGCAGGGTTCCGCCCCGGGAGCTTTCAGAAAGAATATCTATTCTCAAACTGTCGCTAAAAACCAGGGTTTGGCCCTCTTCGCCAAATATCACCGGGATCCGGTTTTCATTCAATATGGCCCGCAGATTCTCCGCCTCCCAGCACAATGAAGGATCTCCCAGCCAGATAACCTTTTTAGGCTCAAAACGGGGCAGGTTTCCGGCCAGGGCATCCAGATCCTGAGCCTGAGGTGAAATGACGAGCAGCAAGTCCAGATCCCTCTTGAATGGGGGCAGTTTACGTCCCAGATGGTCAGATAGAAGCTTTGTGCTGGGCCCTCCATTGATCAGTATCCGATCTCCTGACGGGCTTTCCAAATAGATAGCGCTGCCGGTCCCAACATCCAGTAGATAAAAATGCAAATTCCCATCAGGTACCAAAAATATCATCCTCCAGATGAACAGGGCTGAAAGGACCAGGCTCCCGGTAACCAGGGATGGCGTGATATAGCGGTTTAATTGAATCAGCAGCGGGTAATAAAACGTGATCAGAACCAGGACAGCATAGAAAGCCATGATCCAGATGATGTCCACCTGGCCCAGATGTGCAGTTTTGATCGGAAACCTGCTGATCCATTCCACCACCCGGATGGTATATAAAACAAACGGATATACCAGAGGCGCTGCCAGTTTTCCAAGTGGAAACCAGACCAGAGCCAGGATCAAGGCCAGCCCACCCACTACCATGATGGGTGGCTGTACCGGCAGAATGGCCGGATTTGCCAGGAAAGTAGTCAGCGAAAAAGAATGAAAATGATAGATCATTACCGGCAGTGTGGTTAATTGGGCAGCAAAAGTGAACAGGACAAATTCACTGACAGGTTGAGTAATCCTCTGCGCGACATCCTGGGGAAATACCCGAGAGCATAACCGCAAGAACCAGTCCGTAAGGGGATCGGCATACAAGACCAATCCCAGCGTTGCGGAAAGTGAAAGTTGAAAAGAAATATCCCAGGGAAGCTGGGGGTTAAACAGCATCATCACCAGACTGGCCAGGGCAGCAGCATTCAATCCATGCTGTCTGCGCCCGATCTGTTGGGCAAATATTGACAACCCTCCCATTACCGCAGCCCGGACCACTGCCGCGTCAGCGCCAACCAGGATAGTATAAATGCTGATGCCGATCAGTGCTGCTGCAGCACCTCTGCGGGGATTCATGATCCGGCTGAAAAAACGGGAAAAGAATCCAGCCACAATTGTTATATTGAATCCCGATATGGCTATAATATGGGTGGTTCCTGTTTCACGGAAGGCTTTCTGGACCTGTTCTGAAATTCCACTTTCAACCCCGAGCAGGATCCCTGCCAGCAGGGATGCCTCCGGATCCGGCCAGAGACGATAAATATTGTCCAGGGCCCTGGCCTTTAAACTGTAAATAGCCCCCAGGATTATTGAACCTTGCCCTGAATCCAGCACCTCGACTTCAGCCCGGGACATGTAAACATCTATGCCCTGTCTTTTTAAGTAGCCCCGGTAATTGAAGTCCTCATCTTCTGGTGGAATTTTAAGGAAACCCACCACCAGGACTCGATCTCCATATGACACCCGGGTTTCAACCGGCGCCTTGGCCAATAATATTCCTTTGAGAGGTGCGGGGGGATCCCCCTTATTTTCATCAATGCTTTCAGCCTTGATCTGAAGATTGACGATCTGATCTCTTTGGTCTGGAAAATCCGCCACAACCCCGGTAATTTGCACAGGAACTGAGCTGCCGACGTAATTCAAGATATAGACTGGATCCTGATAATCAGGCAGAGAATTCTGATAGCGGACAGCTCCAACAAAAAAGGCCAGGATCACAGCCAGGATCAATACCCAGGATTGTGATGTGAGATCCCGTA
>JAGHAU010000210.1 GCA_021161345.1 Anaerolineales bacterium
CATATATAGGATTATATATATAGTATAGAAATAATGAAATTGATTTCCGGCTTAATTTTAGGAAAACCTCTTCATATTCTCCAGGTCTGAAAAGAATTCAGCAGCTTCTTCCATTGAAGTCGGGAATCTTATTATCTATTTCCAAATTCCACAGGCTCCAGCCCCATCAAGTACAGGTAAATTGCCCGCAGTTCCTGGTCGGTCATATGCCTGTAAGAAGTCCAGGGCATATAATCCGGGTGAATGGCCCGGCCGTGTTTTTCCCCGTTTTGGATGATCTCAATAAATCCCTCTTCTCCCCAGGTTGGAAGCCGGCTGCCGAGGCCGGGTGTCAGGTTGCCTGCTGCGGGCCACTCGGGCGGGAAGCCAGGGATCTCTCCCCCGGAAAACTCTAAGCCGTGGCAGACAGGACAGGATAAAGCCAGGTATTCCCCGTATTCAACGGTTTTGCCCGGTTCAGGCGCAGTCGGAGGATCTTCCTCACGAGGGATCAACTCTGCCGGCAGGAATGTGATCTCCTGGGTAAGGTTCATGACGATGAAACCCGTCGCAGAGAGCTCGCTGGGCTGGGGCTGATTATCCACCGCGGGGATGCTGCGGATATAAGCCAGCGCCCGCCCGAGATCCAGGTCAGACAAATAATAAAACTCGGTGGAAGGCATGAATAACAAAGCTTTACCATCCGAATCTACTCCATATTTCACTGCCCGGACCAGGTCCAGATCTGTGCGCTTAGCTCCAATCCCGCCTTCACCGCTGGTCAGGTTGGGTGTGATCACCTGTCCAATAGCGGGATTCTCCAGATAAATCACGCCCTGTAGTTCTTCTCCATGGCAGGCCTCGCAACCTCGGTACTGGAAGATTCGTTTTCCTTCCCGGAGGCTTTTTTCGTCATTGGGAATTTTAACCATGCGGGGAGTGATGGTATAGGTTCTGTTCAAGCGGGCTAGACCGATCCCATAGAGGATCAGGCTGATGATCAGTACCAGCCCAAGCAGCCCACCCAAAATTATAGCGACCCATTTCAGAAGCGCTTTCATTTATCCATAGCTCCGGTTTCTAGGATTAATCTGCCGTTCTCGGATATTCCCACTTCCAGTGAGGGCAGCCTTTCTGCCGCAGGTCCTTTTAGGACGTTGCCATTATGGTCGAATTGGGAACCGTGGCAGGGACAGCTAAAATTCTCTCCATCCTCTTCCACTGTGCAGCCCAGGTGTGTGCAAACCAGACTGTAAGCAATATAACCATCTTTCGTCTTGTATATAATGGCCGGGATATCAAGCCGGATGAGCTCGCCGCTGGCAGGAAAATCTACTGCCAGTCCCAGATCATAACTGGAGGGAGATTTGCCAGCAGGTTCATGGCTGAAATAGCGTACCAGGCCGCCCAACCCCAGGAAACCAGCCAATCCCAGGGTTATTTTTGCGCTGAGCCGCAGGAATGCTCTTCTTGGGAAAGTGATCTCTTTGGTCATGAGTTAACTTAGCCACCCCAGCAGAGTTAATAGGAAAATAATGGCGATAATGGTTATCCCAACGATCTGCCCTAATCGGTTCCCGGAAGGCAGCCAGCGTCCTAACTCCTCTTTTTTGGCATTGGGAAGAACGTATGGCAGCAAACCAAGCAGGATCACTGCCGCGAGCGGCAGCGCCACTCCCCACAAGAACGGATTACCATACTGCAGGGTCTCTTGGATCCAGAGGAAAAACCAGGGTGCTCGCGAATCGCCCACTAATGCCCCGTTTTCCAGGAGCGGCTGGTCGATCGGGGCGGGAACGAAAACAGAAAGCAGCAGCAGAACTACCCCGGCAATGATCATGGCAATGACTTCTTTGCTAACAAGCTCAGCTCGAGGAACCCGTTTGGTTTTCTCTCCCCGCTCCGGAGGAGATGCGCTGATGCCGCCGTCCCTCCGGACTTTGAAGATATGCCAGACGGTGATGCCGGCCACAGCCAGGGTCAACCCGAAGATGTGCCAGGCATAAAAACGGATCAGGGTAGGAGCGCCCGGTTCTGCGCCGCCGATCACAAATTGGTAAAACCCTTCTCCAACCCCGGGTATGGTTTTCAGAAGATTTGTTCCGACCACCAGGGCCCAGCGGATACCTTCATCCCAGCGCAGCACGTAACCAGTGAAATCCAGCAGCAGGATCAGAACTAATAGGATCAATCCCAGTATAAAATTGAACCGTCGGGGAGGCGCGTAAGCGCCAGTCAGAATGACCCGCGCCAGGTGCACCATCATGGTGATCACCAGCAGCTGGGCGGACCAGTAATGTAGATTGCGGATCAGGTTACCGTAAGGAACCAGGCTGGTGAGAATCTGGATCGATTCCGCCGCGCCATCAGGTGTGGGCAGGTAGTAGTACATCTCCAGGGCGCCTGTGATCAACAAGACCAGGCTGAAAAAGATTGCCAGTCCTCCCGCGCCAAGTGTGAAGCTGAACTTGCTTTGAGCTTCCGGAATAGTGGCAGGATGCAGGTGATGGAAGAAATTTCCCCGCCTGGTTTCAACGGTTCCTTCTTTGGAAAGCTGGCTGATATATACAGCCCCAATGACCAGGAAAAGGGACAGGATCAAAATCCCCGGCAGCTCCGTTCCAGGCAGATTGACATGCTGATGAACCAGGATTGCGGCGCTATTGGTTCCTGTGAGAGTCAGCTCCGGGTTGCCTTTATCATTGAGATGGAGGATATGAGCTGTCAGCTCCCAGGCCTGGTCTTCAGAAAGGGAGCCTGTAGAAAAAAAAGGCATGCTTTCGTGGATATAGGTGCCAAGCTCAAAGGCCGTAGAGAAACGGGGCAGGGCCCCTGGCCCAGCCAGGGCGGGCGCGCCGGCCTCCGGCAGGACGAAGCTGTTATCAGGAGCGTCTTCCCCATGGCAGCCGGACCCCCAGCAATCATGGGATTCCGGCGCGAACGTGGAGCGCCATGAGGCGTCCAGGCCCTGCCCTTCGTTCCCATGGCAGTCCTGGCACATGCCCCAATAAACCTGGGCCCCATTATCTGCCTGGGAAGGAGGATATATTGTTGGCACAGGCCCCGGCCGATCAGGTGCGGGTGTGGAGGATAAATTTTGATCAATAGATGGAGAAGCGCCGACAGTTCCGGAAAAAAGAAATAATCCTCCCATGAGGACCAGTACTGCAGGAACGATTAAATATATTCGGAACCGGCTGCGCATGATGAACCTTCGATTATTCTGTGAGGATTATACATCAGCTTCTTGACCAACTTGAGCGAGTTACCTATACTTGATTTGATAGCTGAGAATCCTGGAGAGGTTGATGAAGGGAAATACCCGGATCAAAAAATTATTTGCCCTGATCATGAGCGCAGTTGTAATTTTGAACAGTGGTTGTGCTCTGTTTCGTTCTGGCAATGAGACCAATTGGCCCACCAAAGGCTGGAAAGTGAAAAAACCGGAAGATGTGGGCATGGACAGTGAGTTGGTTGCAGCCATGATAGAAACAATCGAACTTTCTGGTTTGGACTATGATGGCCTGGTTGTGGTTCACAAAGGGGTTATCGTCGCTGAAAAATATTATTTCATATATAAAGAACCAACCCTTCATGAAACCTATTCTGTAACCAAGAGCGTTATTTCTGCCCTGGTGGGCATTGCCTTGCAGCAGGGCTGTATCGATAGCATTGAAGATCCTGTTCTGTCTTATTTCCCGGATAGGGAGTTCCTAATCCTGGACGACCAAAAAAGATCACTTACCATCAGGGATTTTTTAACCATGTCCTCTGGATTGGCCTACGATCCGGATGAGATGTATGAAGCCCCGGATTGGGCTCAGTACACCCTGGACCAGCCCCTGATCTATCCTCCCGGGGAAACCTGGTTTTACAGCAACGGCGGTCCACAGGTACTTTCTGCGCTGATCAACCAAGCCTGCGAAATGGATACAGTTGAATTTGCCGATCAATACCTTTTTAAACCTCTGGGAATAACAAACTATCAATGGCAGCGGAGCTTGACCGGGAATCCCAATGGTAGCTGGGGTCTGGAGCTAACACTACGCGACATGGCGAAGTTTGGCTACTTATACCTTAATAACGGCGAATGGGATGGGGAGCAGATCTTGCCCCCGGATTGGGTGGAATTATCAAGCCGCCGCTATCACCAGGTGCCGGACCCACTGGAGCCGTGGGATTTGTATTACGGCTTTCTGTGGTGGGTCCATGCAGATGGTTTTTATGCAGCGCATGGATATAAGGGACAGTTCATCTACCTGGCGCCAGAACAGGATCTGATTGTTGTGATCACTGCCAATCTCGCGGATAAGGATTTTGTACATCCTCAAAAGCTGATTCGGGATTATTTGGTCCCTGCGATAAGCGAAACATACCCCGGAAATTGAAATTTATTTATTAGAAGGATCAGATGTTGGTGGAGTTATTCTAAGGAAGTTGTTCTTTGATATTCTCTGTCAACTGATGGCCGGATTCGTGCATCAGGGTCTCGTGATCGAAATCATCCAGCTTGGTCATCGTGGTCAGGCAGGGAAAGTGTTTGTGCAGCAAGTTGGCTTTATCCAGAACCTCAGCGGTTGAAAGGCCAATGATCTGTTGGGCAACATGGCGTGTATTGCCGCAGACAGCATCTCTGATCACTTCCGCGAACTGGATGGAGTTTGTTTCACCATCGACCACGATCTTAAGCTTTGGTTTGCCAAAATAGCGGGCAAACGCGGCAATTTCAGGACTGTCAAATTTGATCCGGTCCTGCCGGGTAACTCCAAAATCACTTTCAGTTAAAGAACAGAGCGGCCGGGGAGTGGCGCAAACCACATCCATGTCATTCAGCCAGCCGCGCAGCTGGCGTCCCAATCCTAGCGGCAGCCAGGTTTCATTATTAACTGCCACAACAACCCCTTTGGCTCCACTCATCCTGGCGATCTCTGGCAGCAGTTCGGCTACACCTGAGATTTCTGCAAAAGAAAGGATCAGATCGGTATCTGGGAAAGTGTCTGGAATATGATCTTCTGGATAATCGATCATGGGAGGAAGCGCTGGAGGTGCCTGCCAAACCCCAATATTCCAGCCCTCGGGTGCATTTGCCTGGATATTACGTACGTTTCGACGACCGAATTCTCCGGAAACAATAGCTAATATATTCATGAGTTCTGCCGCTCTTATGGTCTGATTTATTAAAGGGATAACAGACTAATCAAGATCAACCGGATTGATTTTATCCATGTCCGGTAATTTGCCTGTTAATTTTGCAGGAGTGTGGATTAAGACAGGTAAGTGTTCTGTACAAATACGATGTTCCTGGCCTTGATAATAGAAGACTACCAGGGGAACCTGGCTGTCATCTTGTCCGCAATGTACGCAAGTACGGGTATTGCTCTCGGTCATTTTTACCTCAACTAATAATTTGCTAGATAAATACTCTTTTGGTAAATAATTACTGGACCATAGCCTCCAGGGCTAGCAATAAAAACTCGTATTCCTCGCGGCAGGCGGCGCAGCGATCTAGGTGTTCCTTGACCAGAGGCATAGCCTCATCGGCGTTCTTCCCGCTCAATTTCATTTCAATAAAAAGATCCAGCTCGTCATAACAAAGACCGCAGGTCAGCTCTTGATCCCGGGTCGATTTGACCGAGTTCATCATTTTCCGGATGGTTTCAGACGATAATTTCATTTTAACGTTCTCCTGCAATTCTGACGGGTTTAAGTGGAAATCTCTTACCCGTTTTCAAAAACTTCCAGGACCTCCTGGGCGGTTAAACCTTTTTCAATTAACCCACTCCGCATTTGTTTCCTGGCGTCATGTAGTAATTTGTAAAGGGCATTCCTGTTGGTATCCATCCGGCGGGCAACCTCTTCAAGTGGCATGCCCCCATGCATGACCGCCATCAAGGCCGTCCGTTGGCGGTCAGTCAGATCATTCTTTAACATCTCGTCGACCATTTCCAACATTATTGTCTGGCTGGCCCGCTTTTCCGGATCAGGACTGGGGTCTGACAGCACCATGGGAGTAAAATCACCGCTGTCCTCAGGCATCAGATCCTCTATCGAGATATCTTTCCAACGCTGCCGGCGCATTTCGGTAAAAGCGACCCGGACTGCTACTTTCTGAGCCCAGGTTGTAAATTTGCTCTCCCCCCGAAATGTGCCCATCTTGTCCAGGATTCTTAATATCGCATCCTGCACAAAATCATCTACCTGAGTTTCAAGGTCGGTTTGAATACGGCTTGAGAGAGCATAGATCAATCCCCTTTTTAACACCCGGCGCAAATCTTCGATAGCCTGGTCCTGGTTATCACCCCGAAGGTCGCTGAGCCAATCTTCATTTGTTCGTGTCTGCATGAATATTTTCCTTGGGAAGTGAAAGTATTATAGCATGCAGATTTAGGGGTTGAAATATTATTCGTAGCGGGGCTGGTTAGTTCGTATACTTATTAAGCCCCCAATCATAAGGGTGGTACTGGATCCGGATGGAAGTTTGATTTTCTGATAGCCAGAGTTTGATGTCCTTTTCCTGGATATATCTCTCCAGTAATGAAAGAATACCTTTCTTGCGGCCAAAGTCGTTTTGATACCAGCTAAAAATCCTGGAGATCGTTATCACCTTCCGATCCGGATTGACAGACAGATCGTTATTGATGAAGTTAAGAGCAGCCAGATCTAGCTGCCCATCCAGATTTTCAGGTGTGTAGACCGCGATCGGAGGACAGGAATTGCTGGCGCAGTTGAGCGCAAAATGGATCCGGGAATCAAAAGACCGGATAACTGTTTCGAGCCTGGGATCAGTGGAGGCAAAATGAGGTCCGGGAAAATATGGAAAACCGTGGTTCTCTCTTAACACACCGTGTTCTATATCGGTCAGGCTGAACCGCAGGTAGTTAACCCGGTAGGAGGCTTTCTGGAAAAAGGCCAGGATGCCCAACCTGGATTCAGTAACGCTTTTTTGAATATTCTCCTGGATCACTGCGTCGATCACCAGGCTGTTGTACAGGTTGATCCAGAATGACATCCGTTCTTCCCTGCTGGTGAGAGTCCGGTAGTCAAAATCCTGCAGATCCCCAATAAGTTCTCGGTAAGTATCATAATGGGGATCCTGGATCAGCTTTTGATAGTCCATTTTTCCGTTCTCGGCCATTGCCAGGGATACGATCTGGTTGAGGGAATCTTTGATCTCTCCAGCCAGAAAATTCCCCCCGGAGGTCATCTTCGATGGAGATCTCCGGGAGTTGAGTGTTGTTTCAGGATTCACCTGGAGGATCGAGTTGAGGATCTTTTCCCGTCCGGTGACATAAGTATCAAGAAAAGGCATAGTTCATTCCTTACTGGTTGAGTTCACTTCCGGAGACAAAGGCAGCCCAGGCAAACCAGAAAGTATCGTGATGCGGCAGCCGGGTCAGGCTGCTGCCTGCCAGAGATCCATCCAGCGCTTTACCAAAGATATCCCAGGTGGATCCGGTTTCCTGGTCTCGGAAAAGGCCGTCTTCCAGAGCTGAGAAAGTCAGAACCTGATTGTCAACTGTGGCTGCAAACACGCCAGTTGTTCCTACATCCCTGCCATTGGCAATTGAACTACTATCCAGCGCGGAAGCAGTCCCGGATTTCCAGAACAGAACTGTGGGAAATTCTCCAATCAGCTCATTTAATACCTGGTTTTCTTGCAGTAAGTCCAGGGAAAATGCCCCGCCCGCCCCGTTTTCCAGGTTGATGCCTACTACTCTGGCCATGGCTGGCAGATCCCCATCCAGATCGCCTACAAAGGCAAAAGGATAGGAATTGATATTGTCGTAGCCGGCGTAGGGGTTACGTCCATAGCTCCGCTGAAATCCAGTTTGAACCGAGAGCACCTGGGCATCCGGATAGGTTGCTTTGAAATCAGCCCAAGAGATGATCGCTGAAGGAACAAACTCTAGTTTGGTCCCCAGTAGATCACCCACGATGGCTTCTCCGTTAAACTGCTGCCACCAGGATTCGGTCTGGCGATCCCACATAACCAGGTCGCTGTTCCGCAGATTGCCGCTGGTACCGAACGTTAGAATTTCTCCATCGATCTCGGGCCGGATGAAAACAAGGGCCGCGTTGCACAGTGGGCAGAAAGTGACTGTAACAGGTGTGTCCCCTACCTGATCATTGACAATCTCATGCCAGGTCAGAATCTGCAAGGGATAAGCCCGCACCTCGCCTTCCAGGTCCAGGAGTATGACAGGTTCTACGTCCTCAAGCCAATTATCAGCACTGGTGACGGTCTCAAACCGGGGACTGTCCAGGGGGGGAATCCCATCCCTGGGTGGTCCGCCGGAAAAGATCTCGCTGTAATCCACGCTGTGCAAACAGAAGTTTGTTCTCCATCCATCGGTCCGGAAAGCTGGGATCTCCCCATCAAAGGGATCCTCACATTCATTTACCTGGAGATCTGATGTATTTTCTGTGGTTGATGATCTGTCTAGGTCATTTGGTAAGATTTCAGTCTGGGATTCTGTGGCATCCGGCGAATTTACTACGGCACCGCAGGCTGCCAAAACCAAGCTCATTACCGGAAGGAATATCCAGACAAAACTTCTTGTTTTCATAATAATCTCCTTTCTTCGAAAGTTGTAAACTGGTTCTGGAAGAGATGCCAGGTTAGTCATGGACGGGTCAAGAAGTTTAAAGCTTACCTGCAGCGTGTTTCCTGTCCGTTTTTTGAAAATGCTGTACAATATCACCCACCGAAAATATTGAATATGAATAACATATAAGATCTAATGAAGGCAGCCTGATTATGGCAATCAAAATTCTCAGAGTTAATAAAGATAACGAATCACAGTTAGTGGACTACTGTGCAGAACACGGGGCGGAACATGATTCATCCTATCTGCCTGGAAGGGATTTTGATTTCTCAAAAGAGCATCCGTCCTATTTGTTGATGGAAAACAAGGAAGTGGTTGGAGCAATCGGCCTGATGCGAACAAAACGTTTTCTGAGTGTTAATAAGGGCAGATTCTCCATCTTTCACTCCATATTGAAAACGGGGGATGCCTATAATCAACTACTGGAAGCGATTCGACAACATATCCAGGACCTTCAGAGTGTATACCTTTTTATTCCGGAGGAAAAAGACAAAACTGCGATGATCCTGACGGATCTGGGCTTTGAAATTGAACGCTATTCCTTTATTCTCGAGTATAGTGATCCCCCGCTCATGGATCCTGTTTTTACAGAAGGAATATCTGTGCATCCCCTTGATTCTGCGGATCAGGAAGGCATCAGGCAGTTTGTAGATTGCCTCAACCAGGAATTCAAAGATCTGGCCGGACATACAACAAACACAGTAGAAGATATTCAAACCTGGTTTGAGGACCAGAGCTACCTGGAAGGTGGGCTCTGCCTGTTGAAGAAAGATCAAGAGCCTATTGGAACCATAGGTTTAATGAGAGATCTAGATGACTCGGCAGCAGGAGAGATCCTGGCAGTCGGCATTCTTGAGAAGTATCGTGGTTTGAATTTAGGCCGAAATCTTCTGCGTTATGGAATCAATTTCCTGGTAAAAAATGGGTTCAACCCACTGGTTCTGTCCGTAAATGGTGAGAATCACGGTGCCATTAAGCTTTACGAGTCGGAGGGCTTTCAACTTACAGAATCGGTTGTCTGTTACAGCCTCGCAGAAGAGTAGAATTCCTGGAATTTTTTATTGATCTCAACTCAGGGGTAAGGCACAGGTATCTGGTCTCGTCCAATCAAAGTCGAGCAATTATTAGGAAATTGAGGAAATATGAACCAAAAACCTGAGATCACTGTCTACGGCGCTTACTGGTGCCCGGATTGCACTCGCAGCAAGCAATTCCTGGGAGAACATCAGATTCCCTATGACTGGGTGAATATTGAGGATGATAAAGACGGGGAAAATTACGTCATCCAAAAGAATAATGGCAAACGTATCATACCTACGATCGAATTTAAGGACGGTTCGCTCCTGGTTGAGCCCAGCAATGCTGCCCTGGCAGAAAAACTGGGTTTAAAAACCTCGGCGGAAAAAACCCACTATGATTTGATTATCCTGGGTGGGGGACCTGCCGGGCTGACAGCAGCGCTTTATACTGCCAGGGAAGCGATTGATACTCTGGTTGTCGAACGGGCTGCCCTGGGCGGACAGGCAGCTACAACCCAGTGGCTTGATAATGTACCTGGTTTTTCAGAGGGTATATCCGGGGCGGATTTTTCCAACCAGCTGCGCCTGCAGGTTGAAAGATTTGGAGCCGAGCTGCTTCAGGCCCAGGATGTAGTCAACTTGCACAGCCACAGTAATTATCACTGTTTGACCACTAAAGATGGCAGCGAGTACAGCGCCAGGGCGATTTTGATCGCTACAGGCAGCCGCTATCGTTTATTAAATGCAACTGGCGAGATGGATTATATAGGAGCCGGGATCCATTTTTGTGCAACTTGTGATGGCCCCTTTTATAAAGGAAAATCTGTAGCGGTCGTGGGAGGGGGGAACAGCGCAACAGAGGAAAGCCTCTTCTTAACCAGATTTGTTGAGGATGTTACCCTGTTGGTTCGGGAACCGGAATTAATGGCCAGTCAGATCCTGCAGGACAAAGTACTCAACCATCCCCAGATCAAGATTATGTTTAATACCAATGTGAAAGAATTTAAAGGCTCGGGTGGCAAATTGGAATCTGTATTGATCAAGAATAGCCAGACAGGCGAAGAAAATGAAATAACCCCGGCTGGTGTTTTTATATTTATTGGACAAATCCCAAATACAGCATTTCTGGACAAGTCCGGCATTGAGCTGGATAAATGGAAATATATCGTGACCGGACATGATCTGGTTCATAATCAACCAGGCCGGAAAGGTTATCTGGATAGGAATCCGGCAGTTCTGGAAACCAGCATTCCTGGAGTGTTCAGCGCGGGGGATGTGAGGGAGTCAAGCACCAAACAAGTTGCTTCCGCAGCTGGAGAAGGTGCGGCTGCGGCATTGATGATCCGGGAATATCTAAAAACCGTTTAGTGTATAATGTTGGCTTGTATATTATTTTGGGGAATAATATGCTAGAAATTAACATCAAATTGGTACATTTATTGCATCTTATTGGTTGTTATGCATAATAAAAAGGTTCTGGATTGGATCGAGGGATATGTGCTGAGCAGGTTGCTGGTTTTTGGCGACTTTGTTGGCACAGTGAAGAGATCTGACTTGATCTTTGATCTGGATACCACGAGCGAATATTTCAGAAAATACGAAGGTCAGAGAATTCAATCTCTAACGCTGCCCGTGAAAAACAGGAACTTGAGCACGCTGTTGGGGGAAATTGAAGCTTGTTTCCAACAAGGTTGGATATTGATGGACAATGGGGAATGGACAGAGGCTGAATTTGACAGAGTTTATGAATTAAGCCATCAGATCAGTGCTGAGATCATGGTCCTAAGAGAGCAGTTTAATCAGGAAATTCCAGAACCATACTATCCTGTAGCAGATCCGTCGCACCTCAAATAACTCATCCATCTGAATCTATTCAACCTCCCAATTATGTTACCATTCAAATTGGGAGAATTATCATGGTTCAAGCTGAACATTTCCTATCTGTTCAAAACCAACTTGGAGAAGGTCCGCTCTGGCATCCTGAGGAGGAACTGCTCTATTGGGTAGATATCGAGGGGGAATGTTTTCATCGTTATTCCCCGGAAACAGGCAGAGGAGACACATTCCAGCTTGGGCAGCCAGTTGGCTGCCTGGCCTTTCGCAAATCCGGCGGACTGGTTATGGGGCTAAGGGATGGACTGGCTTTCTGGGATCAAAAAACCTCTAATATTGAGATTATCGATAATCCCGAAGCTGGGCGATTAAATTCCCGGTTTAATGACGGCAAAGTAGATCCCAGAGGACGTTTCTGGGCTGGCACCCTGGGAGAAGACGACCAGAGCTGCCTCTACAAACTAGACCTGGATGGATCAGTCCAAACAATGGAAACTGGGATCCAGATCTCCAACGGTCTGGGCTGGAGCCCTGACTTCAAGACCATGTATTATACAGATTCCCCTCTGCGAGTGATCTGTGTTTATGACTTCGATCTAAAAAGCGGATCGATCAACAACCGGCGCGATTTTGTAAAAGTACCCCCAGAAGATGGATTCCCCGATGGATTAACAGTGGATAGCGAGGGTTTTATCTGGAGTGCCCATTGGGATGGTTGGCGGGTAACTCGCTACGATCCTGACGGCAAGATCGAACGTGTGATTTACCTTCCTGTTCAGCGGCCGACCAGCTGCGCATTTGGCGGCCCGGATCTGGACCAGCTTTTTATTACCTCGGCCTGGACTGGGTTAAGCGAAACCGAACGCCAGGAGCAGCCCCTGGCTGGAGATCTGTTCCTGGTCCATGCAGAAGTAAAAGGTCGGAAAGAATACGATTTCCTTGGATAGATGTTATAAACAGAAAGTATAAGTGTTCTTGATCAAATTATGTTAACTATAAGCTTATGAAATCCATCATCATTTTGATAGGACCGATGAGTGTAGGTAAAAGCACTTTGGCTAAAAAGTTGGCCAAGAAGCTGGGTGTGCCGCGGATTGAGCTGGACGAGGTCCGCCAGCGGTTTAATAACGAGATCGGCTACGACGAAAAATTTGCCTCCGAGATCGTCGGTACAGAAGGCATGATGGGTTTGATTAAATACTGGAAACCCTTTGACGCTCATACAGTAGAGCGAGCTTTGAAGGAGTATGAGAACTGCGTGATGGACTTTGGAGCCGGGCATTCGGTATATGAGGACCAGGAATTATTCCAGCGAGTCGAAAAAGCTTTAAAACCCCATAAATTTGTGATCCAGATCCTGCCTTCGCCTGATCAGGACCGATCGGTTGAGATCGTTAACCAACGATTTTCAGATCTGTTATTAAATGAGGTTGGGAAGATCGACGAGGAGCTGTTGGCGCTGAATGAGCATTTTGTGCGCCATCCTTCCAATGGTCTGCTGGCCAAGAAGACTTTTTTCACAGAGGGGAAATCTGCCAAGGCCACAGCCCAGGAGATCCTGGATTGGGTTGAAGACCAGGGGGGTTTTGGTAGGAAATTGCATTATAGTCAAATGGACATGTTTTGATCCTGAATCCACCATCCTCCTGCTTCCTTTTGTAAACCTTAGCTTAAGTCAAAGAAAATCCCGCTAACAGAGATTATTATTCTTAATAGAATGATAAGTTTTGCCTTTTTCTCTGCAGAGAAATCGACAAGAAGGAATAATAGACGAAGGGAAATTGATGATCGATAAAGACATTAGCAGCCTGTTATCAAAGATCACGTATTTTAAAAAACTCGATCCTCAGTATCTTCAATGTATTAATGATGCTGCCCTGCGCCGCACTTTTGAAGAAGGGCAGCAGGTTTTCCTGGAGGGAGATCCCTGTATTGGGCTGTACATTGTAGAGTCCGGTTGGGCCCGAGCTGTTAAGAGGTCGTCCTCTGGTAGAGAACAAGCGATCCGGTTTGTAGGCCCGGGGGATGTATTTAATGAAGTTGGAGTAATGACGGGGGGAATGAACGTAGTAACGGTGGAAGCCCTTGAACCTATCAGCCTGATCATTGTCCAGAGAGAGATGATCCTGGATTTGGTAGATTGCTGTCCTTCACTGGCAAGGGTCTTAATTGAAAACCTGGCCCAGCGAGTGCATTATGCAATGAATATGGTAGTGGGACTCTCACTGCATTCGGTTGAAAGCCGCCTGGCGCGGTTCATTTTAACCCAGGCTCAAGAAGACCAGTTTATAAATAGAAAGAAATGGACTACCCAGGCATTTATCGCTGCCCAGATAGGCACAGTTCCTGTTGTAATAAATCGCGCTTTTTGTGCTCTTGTTGAGGATAATCTCATCGAGCTTACAAGGAATTACATCCGGATATTGGACACACCCGGGCTTCTGGAGATTGCCTCAGTAGTCGAGTAAATTCCCCTTCAAATTTACAAAGACCCCCATCTTGGAAAATATACTTAAGTTGACGACAGATATCCCTTATTTGGGTATGCTGGGTTACAGTTATCCACCTATATCCATTTAAAGGAGAAGATCATGAAGGCTTTGTATAAGGTCGTGGCATTTATAATACTTGCCACGCTCGTGTTGTCAGCTTGCAGCGCGGCTCCTGCCGCTGCTCCAGCTGAAGCAGAATCAGTAGAGGTTGTTGAAGAGGCCGCGCCAGCTGATGAGACAGCCGATGAAGAAGAATCTGAAACAGCAGATGCCCCTGAAGTAGAAGAGGGTTTCTCTTGGGACCAGGATTATATTACTGAAGTTCCCCCGATCATGATGATGGATCCTTACTTTGAGATTTTTGGACAGGCCCAGACAGCAGTTCCATATTATTATGAAACTGCTGTGAAATTGTCCGGGCACTCCTGCGGCGCAACTTCAGGCGCATGGACTATTGCAAAGAAAGCGCTTGAAATTCTTTACCCTAATGGAGAAGTTCCTGTCCGTGGTCAAATTACTGTCCAGGCGCCCGGGATGGAAGATGAGTGGTTTGTTGGGGTGTTTGGTGAAGTGATAACCTATATCACAGGAGCCTCCCCAAAAACTGGTTTCATCGGCGCAGAGTTTGGACAAACCAATGATCTTTTTGTGCGCCAAAACAAAATGGTGTATTCCGAAGAGCCAACAGGACAAATGCCACCCCAGAGAGAATGGATCTTTACTCGCCTGGACACAGGTGCTCAAGTTGGTATTAAGTACAACCTTGTTGTAATCACACCCGTAGCGACTCCTGATCGCAAAGCGATGGGCATGAAGATGGCCGCGGGTGAAGCTACTCCAGAAGAGGCCGCTGATTACTATGAATACTGGAATGATCGGGCCAGATTTGTTTTCGAAAATGAAGATATGGAAGGCTTTTTCCAGGTAGTAGTTTATCAGGAAGCATCACCAACAACAGCTGATGCGATTGCAGCTGTACCCGAGAATGATGGCAGTGATTTTAGCTGGGATCAGGCATATATAACCGAGCCTGCGCCAATCATGATGCGGGATCCTTACTTTGAGATCTTTGGACAGTCCCAGGAACCAGTTCCTTATTATTACGAGGAAGCGGTTAAGGTTGCAGGTCATTCCTGTGGAGCCACAACAGGGGCATGGACTATTACAAAGAAAGCACTTGAAGTGCTTTATCCTGATGGAGAAATTCCAGTTCGCGGTCAAATTGCTGTAGAAGCGCCAGGTGCAGAAGATGAATGGTTCGTTGGTGTGTTTGGTGAGATTATCACCTTCATTACCGGCGCCGCCCCCCATACAGGTTTTATTGGTGTTGAGTTTGGACAAACAGATGATGTCTTTGTACGCCAAAACAAAATGGTTTACTCAGAAGAACCCACCAAACAACTTCCTCCAATGAGAGAATGGATTTTTACTCGCCTGGACACTGGGGCGAAAGTAGGCGTGAAGTTTAACCTTGTGATTATTACTCCTATTCCAACTCCAGGCCGGATTTCAATGGGCAAGAAAATGGCTGCGGGAGAAGCTACCCCAGAAGAGGCTGCTGATTATATTCAGTACTGGAATGATAGAGCACGGTTCGTATTTGAAAAAGCAGATATGGACGGTTTCTTCTACGTCAAGGTCTATGAGTAATCTCTCAGGAAAATTCTTGAGGGGCTGAACAAATAGTTCTCCAAAAAGAGGCAGATATCTCGGAAGATTTATCTGCCTCTTTCTTTTTGTTGGCCAACTTGCCTTTTATCAAGGTTTACAAGCGGTATATATAATAAAATGACACCGGCACAAAATTCGTTACAGTTATTGTCCATTAATTTACTTAGGAGAAAAGATGAAAGAGAAGAAAATCAACTGGAAGATTATGGTGGCAGCAGTTTTACTGGTGGGGTTATTTGTTGTTTTTGTTTCCCCCGGATTATTTGACACCACAATGAGTCAATTGATCATGAAACAATCCAAGCAAGCCACAACTCTTAACGCCGGTCATTTAAGCCGCTTGTATGTTGGTTCTTTGTATAGCGGTGTTGAAATGCTGGTTGGGTTGGCCCTGGTAGCAATTTCCGCAGCCCTTTACACAGAAAAGAAATGGGCCTGGCCGATCGCGATGGTGCTGCTTTCCATCCCCGCAATCGCTAATGGTTATATTGGCCTGGGCTGGTTGGAAAATCTCAAACAATTCCCCCCGGCTTATATTACTTTTTTCCTGAGCCTGATCGCTTTTTGGGTCCTGCTCTTCTTAAAAGAGAATGACAAAAAAGTGAAACACCTTATGTTCTGGGTTTACACTCTTCTGGGTATGCTCGGAGCCCAGGGATTCATGTTGTTCCCCCATGCTCTGCGCGTAATTCTGAAAAGCCCCGCTGATGCACTATTGAATCCTGCCAATGCAGTCCTGCTTCGGACCGGACCTATGATGTTCATGGTCGTTATTCTGGCAGTCCTTGCGATCTACAACCTATCCCAGCGCAAAGTAGCGGGCTGGTACATGGCCATTTTGACAGGTGCAGTGATGGCATTTGGCGCATTTCCTGCCCATTACGCACGACCTTTGGTTGCCTCACTTGTTCCCAAGGGAACTTTGGTCGCCTCGGTTTTCACTTCAACTTACTGGATGGCTGGTTTGCAGGGAATCATCCTGGTTGTATTGCTGTTGATCCCTTCCTTCAAGGCTCTCCTTGTGGACGAAGCTGAATAACAGATTATCGGTATACAAAAAAGAGACACCGTTTCTGAAGTGTCTCTTTTTTATTTTGTCCCAATAACTCCTGAAATCTCAAT
Organism: Anaerolineales bacterium; assembly: GCA_021161345.1. Lineage (GTDB taxonomy): Bacteria > Chloroflexota > Anaerolineae > Anaerolineales > UBA11858 > B10-G9. The sequence continues at coordinate 16,723 of JAGHAU010000210.1, forward strand.
AATCAAAAAATATTCTAGTTGAAGCAGCTGTATACCAGCCCGAGAATGTTGTTGATTTACCTTCCATATTTTACTTTCTTGGTCTGGGGTTTCCTTCTTTTCTGCTGATTTTCTGGTTTGGGAATCGAATAATCAAAGCCTGCCACAGTCTTCTGAGGTAGTTTTTTCTTCATGATCTTCTCAATTTTTCTTACAAGGGCTTGATCGTCGGGGGTGACAAAGGTGAAAGCTTCTCCTGTCCGCTGGGCTCTTCCCGTTCGTCCAATCCGATGGATATATGCATCAGCTGTACCCGGCATATCAAAATTGATCACGTGAGATATACCATCGATATCGAGGCCTCGAGCCGCAATATCTGTTGCCACCATAATCTGGTACTTGCCATCCCTGAAGCCATTCAGGGCTTGGCGGCGTTGGCCTTGAGTGCGGTCGCCGTGTAAACTTGTGGCTTTGTAGTTGGTCTTTTTAATCTTTTTGAGCAAATTTCGAGCGCGGTGTTTTGTCCTGGTAAAAATCAATATCGACTTTGTGTCTGTTTGATCGAGTAATTTAATCAAAAGCCGATTTTTTAGATGATGGGGAACAGGGTACAGAGTATGATCAACCGTAAAAGCTGGACGGACAAGCCCAATGGCAACCCGTTTTGGATTTCGCAGCGTCTGGGCTGCCAGTCGTTCTATTTCCTTTGGGAAAGTCGCAGAAAACAACATGGTCTGTCTTTCTTTCGGAATATGCCTGAGAATTCGTTTAATATCAGGTAAAAATCCCATATCCAGCATACGGTCAGCTTCATCAAGAACCAATATTTCTACTTTTCCCAGTTTGACAGGCTGGTTTTGGAGATGATCCAAAAGTCGGCCTGGACAAGCCACCACAATTTCAGTGCCCTGCTTCAGCGCTTCAATCTGGGGAGCCGGACCAACTCCGCCGTAAACAGTCACACTACGAATTTTTGTACCTGCGCTCAATTTTTTAGTGGTCTCATGTATTTGCTCTGCCAGTTCCCGGGTTGGCGTGATGATCAATACTCGTGTTCCTTTTCCTGGGGAATTGAGAAGTTTGTGCAGTATCGGTAGCACAAAAGCAGCGGTTTTTCCGGTTCCTGTTTGAGCAGTACCTATCAGGTCCCGTCCAGCCATAGCAAGCGGAATGGCTGAGGTTTGGATGGGAGTTGGTTCATAAAAACCAGCCCGGCGAATAGCTGAATGTAAGCGTGTATCAAGATTGAACTGAGCGAAGTCCATAAAAAAAGGGTCCTTGTATTCAATATTTGCCAGGTTTCCAGGGGAATCAAGCAGCGTTCAAATAAAACGGCACCGACTGCCAAGAGTAAATAAACCGGGTCTGATAGTACCTGAAAATAATCGTTTGTCAAGCAACGGAGGTGCCTGGATGGTCTTGAATACCCGTGGCTCCCTCAGTTTGATAGCTCTTTTGAGTCCAGATGAACCCTTCGGTGATCCCGGTACGCCATGGGCTTCCGCTAAATTTGCTTTTATAAAGGGAAAGACTATAATCAGGGCGTATACAGGCATGTTTCACGGAAGGAGAAACGGTTATGAATATCAGTTTTTCATCAGATCTGATTATCAGGCTTGCGATCGCAGCTTTGCTGGGGGGCATTCTGGGCCTTGAGCGAGAAATTCACGGCAGGCCGGCTGGACTGCGCACCCATTTACTGGTCAGCCTGGGAGCGGCGGCGTTTATGATTATGTCTCCCCTGGTAGCAGGCATGAACCCGAATTTCCCGGGAGATCCTGGACGAATCGCAGCTCAAATTGTCACGGGAATTGGTTTCCTGGGAGCTGGCGCAATCGTCAAGGAAGGGGTCAGTATTCGCGGATTAACAACGGCCGCCTGCTTATGGGTTGCTGCCGCAATTGGTATGGCTTGTGGGGCTGCTCTATATGCTGAGGCGATATTAATTAGTATCATGGCCATATTTGCATTGGTTTTATTGCCGTACGGCGAGGTGATTTTCAAGACACATTCCTACAGGGTCCTTGAAATCGCCCTGCCCCTTGAAGTGGATGTGAGTTCGATCTTAAATGCAGTGAAATCAAGAAATGTCAGGGTGATTCGCTGCGATCTGGATCGTGATTACATCAGCAGTACGTTAACAACAACTTTATTGATCCGACTGTATCACAGGGGGGTTACAGATAAACAAGCCCACAAAATCATTCAAGAGATCGAAGCTCTGAACTTGTCCCCAAAACAAATTACCTGGCGTCACCGCTGAAATACCCATTGGTGGAATTCAATAAGGGCAAAAGAATAAAAAAATCTCCGGCAATTGACCGGGGATTTTTTTGTAATAAGGGGGATTTTAGTTCAAACTGTAACTCGAGTTTACTTCTTCCCGGGCAGCTCCCTCTGCTTAGATCACCAGCCTATAGCTAAAACTGGGACCTCGCTGAAGTTTTATGAGTTGACTTGACAGTCCTTCAGTAGTATATTATAGTTAGTTTGTAAAACTAACTATAATATAGGAGAATATATTGTGGAGATAACAAAAAATACTCGAGTAGCAGATATTCTTAACGAATATGGTGATATTGCAGATGTAATGGAAATATTTGGTGTCAACCGTGTTGGGCGATATTCATTACGCAGATTGTTGGGGAAGGTGCTTACTGTAAATTTAGCAGCGCGCATTCACCGAGTACCGCTGGATGAGTTCTTGAGCATCTTGGATAAAGCTGTAAAGAACGACTCAGAGGTTAAGTAGAACATCGATTATGGGACACAGACTTTTTTAGGCAGGGAAAAAGATCATGACAAACAATCTTGAAGGATCAGCAGAAAAATTCTTGAATCTGATGGACAGGTTGCGCCAGATTGGACCGCAAACAGCCCCCCCAAAGGAAGCCAACATCTCACCTTCCCATTTGGCTTACCTAACATTCTCGGCGTCTCACCCAGGTTGCGGTATCCAGGCCCTGGCCAAAGGTCTCAAACTGTCAAAACCAACAGTAAGTATCGGTGTGGCCCAATTGGAAGAAGCAGATTTTTTCACTCGGAAACCTGATCCCAAAGATGGACGAGCGATTCAGCTATTTTTAACCCCAAAAGGTCAGAAACTGCATCAACGCACATATGAATTCCGCTGCCAGAAGTTTGAACAGCTGCTTAAATATCTTGCCCCTCAAGAACGGACAACCCTGAATAATTTATTGGAAAAGGCTATCAATATAGCCGAAAATGAAACACAAGGAGAAACAAAATGAAAAAATTCTTTAACAAATGGACTCGAAAATTCCACCGATGGATAGCTGTACCAACGGTCATAATCATCCCACTTGCGGTTATCTCAAAATTTTCCAGGTCAGGAGCTGAACACCTGCCGCCCCAACTGGAGCAATTTCAATCCATTTTGATGTTATTGCTGGTGATCAGTGGATCTTATCTATACCTGGTCCCCTACATCACTAAATGGAACCGCAACCGCAGTAAAAAAAGAGCCGCCCAGCCAGAGAGCATTTAGTTTCCAGATCAGTTTTCTTAAGGGATAACCATGAAACTAGCAGATAAATTGGCAGAAACATCAAATCGTCCGCCGTCTACAAAACGGCGGATTCTGGCCAAAGTCCTCCCGGTTTTTGTGTACACGCTCTTCTTCCCCGCCCTTCTCTTTATCATTCCAAAACTCTATTTGGATCGCTGGTTGCAGCTTCCCACCTTTCTAACCCCTGATGTTAGAGGGTTACTTGGAGGAAGTTTATTTACCATAGGTTTAATCTTCATAGTTTGGTCTATCAGAGCGCAAAGAGAGCTTGGCAAGGGAACGCCTATGCCATTGATGGCTACTCAAAACCTTGTTGTCCAAAAACCATATTTGTATTGTCGCAACCCGATATTTTTCGGTGTGATCAACCTCTTTTTTGGAATCAGCATTTTGTTTAATTCCATCAGTTCTTTGGTGATGGTATTGATTTTTTCAGTGATCATATTGCTCTACACAAAGCTCATTGAAGAAAAAGAACTTGAAACAAGATTTGGAGATGAGTATTTGACCTATAAGAACAGGACACCTTTTTTTATTCCAATCCCCAAAATATCCAGGAGAAAAAAATGAATTCAACTTACAGAAAAATTGCTGCCGCCCTTGCATTTATTATTGGTGCAATGGCGATCTTTGCTGGCGGACAAGTTTTATTAGGAAAGATCATGGACTATTATGTGGTTGACTGGCTCCCGATCTATAACTTTATCGCGGGTCTCATTTCTTCCTTTATTACTGCCATCCTTATCTGGAAGGGCAACAAGTATTCTTTACAAGCGGCAATCGGCACATTTGCCAGCCACGGTATTGTAATGACGATATTGCAAACTTCTTATCGGGATCTAGTCGCCTCAGACAGTATAAAAGCAATGACCGTCAGAATGGTTGTATGGTTAATTATTCTTGTCCTCATGATCATTCAAGTCCGACAAGATAAAAAAGGAGAAATTCATGCCAACTAAAACAATCGTTTTCGGGCTGGTCACATTTCTACACGACCTGTTTACCGCAGCTTGGATCGGGGGCCTGATAACTCTGGGTCTTTCTGTCATGCCCGCAATTAAAAAAATATTAGGGAAGGGACCAGAGACTAAAAAGTTAATGGACACGATTCAAAAACGCAATAGTGTTCTTGTTTATACGAGCATGATCGGATTAGTGCTGACAGGTTTGCTGCAGGCTAATCGCACCCCTGTGTTTCTGGGTTTGTTCAGTTTAGGCAATACCTATTCCGCTGTCCTGGCGGTCAAGCATATCCTGGTTATAGCAATGGTTGCGATAGCTCTATATCGCAGCCTGGCATTAGCAAATACCACTACTCCGAAACAGGAAAGACTGAAAAAGATATTAATGATGTCGAATATCGTGTTCGGAATCATTATTTTGTTGCTCAGTGGGATTGCAACGGCGCTCTCATCATCTATACCAGCCATATAACTAAGGAATGGGTACATTATGACGCACGCAATTGAAGTTCATGACTTGACTAAAATATACCCATCCTCTGGCCAGGGATTATTGGCTGTGGATCATATCAACTTCACAGTCGAACAAGGTGAGGTTTTTGGTTTTCTTGGTCCCAACGGTGCCGGGAAATCCACCACGCAGCGGATGCTTACCACACTGCTGACTCCTACTGAGGGACAGCTCCTGATCCTCGGGTATGACCTGGCCGATAATGCCTATCCAGCCAAACGCCAGATTGGATTGGTACCGGAAGAATCTAATGTTTATACTGAATTGACGGCTTGGGATAATCTGATGTTTACTGGACGTCTTTATCGCATGTCCAAAACTGATCGCGTCGTTCGAGCCGAAGAATTACTCAAAGATTTCGGGTTATGGGAAAAGAAGGATGTCAAAGCCGAGGAGTTCTCCAAGGGAATGAAACGCAGACTGAGCATCGCGATGGCAATCATCCACAAACCAGCGCTGCTTTTCCTCGATGAGCCAACCCCCGGTTTGGATGTGCAAAGTGCACGTACTATCCAAAATCTAATCCGTCAACTCAGTTCAGAGGGGACGACTGTCTTCATGACTACCCACCAAATTGAAGAAGCAAATCAACTCTGCGACCGAGTCGCGATTATCAATCATGGCAAGATAGCAGCTATCGATACGCCTGAAAAACTTAAACAAACCTTTCAGCAAGTGCAGTCCGTGGAAATCTCATTTACGGTATCTTTTGATGACCTGGAAGAAAAACTCGCCACCTTGCCTGAAGTCAGTACGGTACTCAAAATTGGTGATAAGTGGCGGCTTTACACCGAATCTCCGCCTGCTTTACTTCCTCATTTGATAAAGTTCACCGAAAAAGAGAATCTTGATATCGTGAGCCTCAATACTTTAGCTCCCAGTCTCGAAGACGTGTTCTTGCAGATCACGGGACAGCAAATTGGCTCCGTTAGTGAAGAACCTTCCTCACAAAAATTGGGTATGAAACGCAAAAAAGGAAAATAATCATGAAAAACTTCTGGACACGCATCATAGAAGAACTGTCCCAAGCCTGGATAGTGACGCTCAAAGATATCAAAGTATATTATTTGCGCCCGGGCATGATCATGTTTGGTTTCCTGATGCCCTTCTTTATGTTCTTTTCATTTTCTGTAAAACGTGAAATGTCCGCGGGAGATGGCATGGCACGATTGCTGGCACTCACCATTTTCTTCACCGCTGCTGCCGCAGGTCCTTTCATCATACCCACCGAGCGGCGTCTTGGTACATATGATCGGTTGCTCGCTGCACCCATGTCGCTGCTGACCTTGCTTCTTGGAAAAATTGCTGTCGGTGCATTCTTTGCCATAGCGGTTTCATCCATTGCGGTTATCATTGGCATCCTTTTCCTGGATGCCTCCATCGCCCAACCAATCTTGATGATAGCAGGCATTTTTATTGGTTCGTTTACCTTTTCGACCATGGGACTGATCTTCGGCTCAATCCCCACCCGGAATCCAGGTGATGTCCAGATGCCAAGCACACTTATTCGCTGGGTACTACTCTTCATTAGCGGTGTTTTTGTTCCTCTTTCAGAGATGTCAACCGTCGCCCGGGGGATATCCTACATTTCACCGCTTACCTATTCCCAGGATTTAATGAATCATGCTGTTTTAGGGACTGGGGAACTAGCCCTTTGGCTCAACCTGTCCGTTCTTTTTCTTTCAGGTGTAATCTTCCTCCTGCCGTCGATCAAATTGCATAAACGTGGACGTGTGCTTGGGTACTGAATTTAACCGCGCTATAGATCAAACCCCCGTATCGCTTGTGAATATTCAGGTAAAAGAAAACCACAAATGCTCTTAGCGCCCGACCCCGGACGCGTTTAGTATTTTGAAATCACCTATCCTCTGGTTAGGGATTGCTCTCGACTGGAAATTGAATTTAAACAAAAACACCTCCTGTATGAATTATGCGAGAGGTGTTCTTATGTCAAGTCTTGTTATTCAGGTTCAGACCAAAACAACCGGTGAATTTTCAACCCGAGGAAATTTCTCTCACTGCAGACTATAGCTTGCACTGACTTCTGCCCGGACGGAAATCTGTCCCAGGTTAACCGGCCCGAATTCGGAATCCCCCCCTTGACCGTTTGCTGTTGGGATATTCTGGACTGTATTTTGGGTCCAGAGATTGTTATTGCGTCCCCACCATCCCCCGCTGAAATAGGACCAGGTATTCTCGCTGATATTTAATACACAGCCAGCTTCAGCGCCAGCGGCTTCAGCCAGGTCCTGAGCCTTTTCACCGGCGGCAATCATGGCTAACTCTCGGGCCTGGTCGCGGTATTGGCGCAGATCACTCAGATAGAATTCCACGTTCACAACCTGGTTGGCGCCAGCATTCAGAGCGGCGATCAAGATGTCATTTACATTATTGATATCCCGCAGGGTGATGGCCACCATGTTGTAGATCCGATATCCCTCGATGGTCAGTGAATTGTAATCATCATAAATGGGGTCGATTACGTAGCGGTCTGTTACGATATCCTTTTCTGCAACATTCTGCTTTTTGATTGCTTGAATGACCCTGTAAACGGTGGCGCTGTTAACCGCTTCGACCAGTTGGGGAGTCCGGCCGTTGGAC
>JAGHAU010000057.1 GCA_021161345.1 Anaerolineales bacterium
ACGAAATCAAAAGCGTCGATATAGAATTCTCGATGCGAGCCAGGTGAGTTAATGATGAGAATGATTCGACATATCCCACAATGGTTAAGATCCGGGAGAAACCGGTCAAGGTATGGGACCGGGACAACCTCTGGTGGCATTTTCCGGCCCCGGTCCGAAGGGGGACAATCCCTGCCAGCGGCCCTGATCACCCTGGCAGTCGCATCTTTATTATTAACACCCTTTTTATCCTTTGTGAGCTCTCGTTCCCTGGGAACCATAACAGCAAGGGATACATTTAATGCACTCTACGCCGCGGATGCAGGGGTTGAATATGGAATCTGGAGCTTGTTGAACACACCAGTTTTCCGGTCCCAGGTGGATAATAACCTGGGGACACCGCAAACACTGTCTTTTCCAGCCTCTTTGAATGGAATTACACCAGTTATTTCGGTTACCGGGTTGCCGATTGGATCCTGGTATGTTCTGCAATCAGCACCTGCGAATATTGATCGGGGTGGAGCGCTGGCATATACTGGCGGAGACAGGATCTATGCTCTCCGCGGAAATAACTCCCGGTCTTTTGGTTATTACAGCATCAGCGCGAATCAATGGTATTCCCTTGCGAATGCTCCGGGGAATGTACGCCAGGGTGGAAGCCTTGTTTATGCAGGTGGAAATCATCTTTTTGCTCTTCGGGGACGCAACACAAATAATTTTTGGCGCTACAATATTTCATCGAACACCTGGACAATTCGGGATAACACTCCCCGGAGAGTCACCAGGGGAGGTGGTCTGGTTTATACGGGCGGCAATCATATTTTCGCTCTCAGAGGAAATTCGGACAATTTTTGGCGCTATTCGATCTCATCAAACAGCTGGACAAATATGGAGGATGCCCCCGCTTCTGTCGGCTTTGGATCGGATATAGTACATACAGGAGGTAACCTCCTTTATGTATTAAGAGGTAATAATCGAGGAGATTTCTGGAGCTACAACATCTCCAGTGACTCATGGAATAATCTTCAAGTTACACCAGCGAATGTCGATAACGGCGGAAACTTGGCCTATTATAACGGGAATTATATTTACTCTTTGAGAGGGAACACAAATATTTTCTGGCGGTATACTATAAATACTGATAGCTGGTCGACATTGACTAACACACCAACTACAGTAGGACGAGGGGCAGATATGGTCTTTACCCACGCTACTGGTGGTTTTGCCACCCGCGGAAGGAATACAACTGACTTCTGGGAATTTGAAGTCACCCCCCCACGCTATGATATCTCTGTCCTGGCAGGGTCAGTCAGCATTGATACACGGTATGAAATAGACGGCAGCACAAGAACCATTTTATTTTGGGATATAGATTAAACTTATCAAGAAGGCGCAAAGAAGGTACTATGGACGATCCAAACCAGATCCTGGGAAATATTCCTAAAAAAACAAAATTGCTGACCAGTTCCCTGGAAGCATTTGATTTTAATATCCTGCCGGAAAGATACCAGCCCAGGAAAATACGGCTGGTTGCCATTCTGCCCTGGATGTTATTCCTGATTTTCCTTTCGGCGCTATACCCCTCATTCGTATTGGCGCAGGAAGCACAATCCCTTTTCAAACAGACCGAATTTGAGGTCACAGTCCTGCAAACATCTCTGGAGACCTACCAATCTGCTGCAAATGAAATGGCCGCGATTCAGGATCAAATCGATTCTGCAACGGAACGGAGAGACCAGATCCTGGATTCATACCAGGGTATTGATCTGCAGGGATCAGATTGGAGCCCTGCCCTGTTCAAGATAGATAGTATTGTCCAGGATGGCATCACTTGGACTTCAATCATCCAGCAAGATCAAGAGATCAACCTGGAAGGCAGAGCAAGTACATACCAGGATGTTTTAGATCTAAAGTCAAATTTAAACAACCTGGGGGAATTCTCAAATGTACGGATAGACATGATTGATCAGGTTATTCTAGATCCGGCCGTAATCGTGGTCTCAAGTACAGAGGATGGGCAATCCCCTGTCGAAATACCGCCCACATATAACTTTTCTGTGGTTGTTTCTCTCACCGGGGAGGGTCAATGATGAAAACAAAAAACAGACTCTCCGGTATCCGGGTTGGACTGATCCTCAGCTTGATCGCCGCTGTGGTAAATCTGATCTTTTTGGGCAGTGTTTATCTCAGGCAGAAAGCAACCAAACAACTGGAAACAGATCGCCTGGCCCTGGAAGAGAATTTTTCCGAGCTGGAAAAAGTAAACCAGGATCAGCTCGATGCCCTCCAAGCAGATTTGGATAGTATTCAGGCAGAGGTCCTTGAACTGGAAGCCAGCTTCCCAGAGCTGGGGGCCCCTTTTGATGTTTTTAATCGTGGATTAGAACTTGCTGAGGCGAGTCAATTAAATTTGTTAAGTATTTCCTCAACGAATTCAGAACTTCAAGAAACGGCATCCGGTGTTTTAATATTTGAGGAATATGATATTGAATTGATCGGAACCCTGATCAATTGCCTGACATATATAGAGAAAATTGAAGCGACTGGATTGGATTCTGTAGTTATGCAGTATGCGGGTATTCTACCGATGGAAAGTATTTGTTCCTTAGCGGTCAAGACCATGGGATATCCTTCAGCGCTCCAATAATACTCGAATACCGTTCGTTGGGTCTTTCCCAGAAAGAGGGTGAACTTTGTTTAAAAGAAAAACTACCACAATAAATTTTGAAGGCAATGAGATTCGCTTCCTGGTGGTTAAAGGGGATGACATCCGTTCCTGGCACACCTTAAAGATCCCTCCCGAATATATGGTTCAAGGCCAAATCTCAAAGACCACAGAGATTGGAAACTTAATCTCTAAAACCATTAAAAAACTCAAGGGATCCCGGAGGAATGTGATCACTTCCGTTACTGGGCAGCGCTCTCTCCACCGCATCATGACAATTCCCAATATTCAGGATAAACTCCTGGAAGAAACTATCCGCCGGAAGACCAAACAGGAGTTTGCTATCCCTCTGGATGAAACTGATATCCATTGGCGGATTCTTTCCAGATCGGACAACCAGTTAATCCTTTACGTTTTGGCTGTGCCAAAGAATATCATTGATTCTCAGGTAGCGGCCCTTAAGGCGGCCAAGATCAAACCGAGGAAGATTGATATAAAACCCCTGGCTTTGCAGAGGATGGTGAACCAGGCGACTACGATTATTGTCAACCTTGAATCCTTCAGCCTTGATGTCATTGTGAGCATTAATCACATCCCCATCCTGGTACGATCGGTCCCCCTGGAGACAGGGAATCTATCAGAGGAAGCAAAGCTGGACTTGCTCAGTCAGGAATTGGCCAGAACTGTGAAATACTACAACGAAAGCAATAAAAATAACCGACTGCCAGATGATACTGCAGTATTTCTCACTGGAGAATTATTTGATAAATCGCAAATAACCAATCGGTTGGATGAAAAATCAGACCTGGGCGAAAGACTTAAAACCAGAACACCTTTCAGCGTAAAATACCCTGAAGGACCGTATCCAGTCCCCAAAAATTTTCCGATTTCAAAATACAGTGTAAATCTAGGATTGTCTCTTAAATCACGATGAATATCATTCAGGCGGTTTTTTACACACTGCTCGGTGTGAGTTTCGGTAGTTTTATCAATGTTTTAATCGATCGCTTGCCAGAGGGAAAATCGATCCTATCCCCTCCTTCTCATTGTGAGGCCTGTCAAAGGCGCTTATCAGCTCTGGAATTAATCCCGATTTTCAGTTTTATCTTTCTTAAGGGCCGCTGCCGAACTTGTCATGAGAAGATCTCTCCCCGCAGCGTGTGGATTGAGGTGCTTACCGGAAGCTTGTTCCTCTTAACCTGGCTTCGTTTTGGTCAAAGCTGGGAGACTGTGCTCTTTACATTTTACGGTTGTTTATTGATCATCATCGGGGGTATTGATCTCGAAAACCAGAAAATCCTTAATGTAATTATCTATCCTGCCATTGGGCTCGGTCTGATCATGAGCGCAATATTGCACATTGATCAACTCTGGATGATACTTTTGGGCGGAGCGGTGGGTTTTGGCGTGTTATTACTGATCTCCCTGATTGCCCCGGGAGCGATGGGTATGGGAGATGTGAAGCTGGTCCTCTTCCTTGGTTTTATCATTGGTTACCCCAAGATCATCATCACCCTCTTCCTGGCCTTTGTATTGGGGGGCCTGGTCGCGGGAGTTTTGCTTGCCCTTAAAAAGATTGGTAAAAAGGATTCAATAGCCTTTGGGCCTTTTTTGGCTTTGGCCGGAATTATAACCATGTTATATGGTACCCATATTCTGGAATGGTATCTAAGGAGATTAGGCGGATGAACATTCTGGACCTTTTACCCATCCTGGAGCAACAAGGCGCTTCCGATTTACACCTTAAAACCAATGCCCCTCCCCTGATGCGGATCAACGGAAACCTCACCCCGATAGGGGGAACAATTCCAGTCTCAGCACAAGACCTTCTGGTGGCATTCCAGTTGATGACCTCAAAAGAACAGCAAGCCGAATTTAACCAGAAAAAGGAGCTGGATTTCTCCTATCAAACCCAGTCAGGGGTCCGGTTTCGCGTTAACGCCGGTTTACAGAAAGGCGAAATCAGCCTGGCTTTGCGCCGGGTAGCCCTGGAAATTCCCTCCCTGGAGCAGCTCGGATTACCCTCCATCTGCCAGGACCTGGCTCTCAAGAAACAGGGTTTGGTGCTGGTTACAGGTCCAACTGGGAGCGGTAAATCTACCACCTTGGCAGCGATGATCGAATACCTTAATCAACACGAAGCGTCCCGGATCATCACCATTGAAGATCCCATTGAATACCTTTACCAGGATAAACTCAGTTTTATCACCCAGCGGGAGCTCGGGTCAGATACAACCTCCTTTGCCACCGCTGCCAAACAAACTCTCCGTCAGGATCCAGACGTAATCCTGGTGGGTGAAATGCGGGATCCTGAAACCATGGCGGCCTGCATCACCGCCGCTGAAACCGGTCACCTGGTCATGTCAACCCTGCACACTAACAATGCTCCCCAGTCGATCGACCGCATTGTGGATGCTTTTCCTCCTTATCAACAAAATCAGATCCGGATGCAGCTGTCACTGACCTTGCTGGCAGTGCTGGCGCAAAGGCTGATCCCCAGACTGGGTGGCGGCCGGGTAGCTGTGGTAGAAGTCATGCTTGCTAACAGCGCCATTCGGAACCTGATCCGGGAAGGAAAAACCCACCAGATGGGCAGCGTTATGCAAACCGGAACGGAAGCGGGCATGGAAACCATGGAACGAGCTCTCCAAAAAAGTGTTCAAGATGGGTTAATTTCACTCGAGGACGCCTTGAACCACGCCAATGATAAAAAATCCTTAGAGGCATTCCTGAGGTCCGCGTAATTCCAGGTTTCAGCACAACAGACAGTTCTTCCCCAAAAAGAGATAATATTTTCCCAATTTTGATAGAAATCAGGGGTATTTCCCTCTGATTTCCTGTTAGGTTCCTGTAAGTTCACTGTTAGGCTCCTGTAAGGCAAAAACCCTTGTTTATATGTTTTACTTAAGGCATCAGACCCACTCACTTTTGTGGGTTATATGCCAAAAAAATCTTATCAATTGTAATAATGTCAAACCATTATTGAAGGAGAAATAATCATGTTCAAGAAACTATTTTATAAGGAAGACGGCTTCACCCTCGTAGAGCTACTGGTCACCATCGCTATCATGGCCGTACTATTTGGGATTGTCACCCTGACCCTGAGCGGAGTTGGTTCAAATGCCAAAACCACTGTTTGCAATGCTGAAGTTGCCGTTGTGCAGTCCGCCATGGATATCTACCTGGCAGCAGATGCAACCCACACCATTGCCGCCTCCGCCACTCCTGGCACGATCACTGAAGCAGCCACAGGTTTCCAGCAGTATCTGAGAGGCACAACCAAAGGTTTGTACACCTGGTTAGCTGGTGGGGACTCACTGGTCCAGACTTCCTGCCCCTAAGAACAGCCTCTGATATCCCATGCTATCAAAAAGACACTCTTGTATTGAGAGTGTCTTTTTTTCTCCGGACCCAGATTTAATTTTCAATAGTACTAGAAAAAATATTTCACACCGGGATCAGGGGGAAACACAGGTAATTATTTACTTCGTAGTTTTTATACAAACGATCCGCTCAAAAGTGTTTTTTTTGTGCCCTCACGGGGATTCAAAGTCTGGCTTATATGGGGGATTTTTCTATTTAAAGGAAATGTAACATTCCGGGCTAAAAAATCGTTATATAAGAGAACCAATAAAAGGTAAGCTATATATCAAATAATTACACACAGGTGACCGGGTTTTATCGATAGAATGTAATATTTATCTGATATGTTTGAGATTGGCTGATAGATTTTGTTCTTGATATCCAATCCTTTTCTGAAATCTTATATGTATAATAATAAGTAGCTTTATAAATCAGGAGGAATCTCATGAATCGCAAACCAGCCAAATCTCTCGCTCTAGCTGTACTTTTTATTTTTATTGCTATTGCAGCCTGTTCCATGCCGGGGAATTTCTTTACTTCATCCCAGCCCGAAGATTCAGGTGATCCCGGAACATTACAAGCTCTGGAGACTCAGATAGCCGAGCTGCAAAATAATTCGGACGAGGCCCAGGAAGTTGAACAAGAAGGAGATCCAGAGACTGAAGCCACGGAAACGCCAGAACCTACAATTAAGCCTACTATTGAACACATGGTTCGCCCGGGAGAACCAGGGGCAGCCAATTCCTGGGTTATCGATACTTCAACCAAAGGTTTGGCAAATGCCCGTGAGTCCGGAGCAGACCTTTTTCATACCAATCTGTTAGAGCGGCCTTTTACGTCTCAAGTGATGGATTATCAGGCCTATATTGACTTAACCCGCGTCAACCTGAATATCTCGGCCCCCTGGGTTTATGTCACATTTATTCTGGAAGGTCCTGCACCTTCAGATTCCACAGCCATCTATGCCCTGGAAGTTGATCTGAACAGCGACGGCCGGGGTGATTGGCTGCTGTATGGCCAGGTACCGGATGGAATTGTATGGACAACTGACGGCGCCAAAGCCTACCAAGATCTAAACGGCGATGTGGGAGGCCCGGCACCGATGAACGCTGACCCACCCAATGCCAGCCGGGATGGATACGAGACTCTTGTTTTTGATGAAGGGATTGGAAACGACCCGGACGCAGTCTGGATCCGCCGCGACCCCGAAAATCCAAATAATGTGCAGCTGGCATTCAAATACAACCTGATTGGAAACGACGCCGCGTTCGCTTTTGGCGGCTGGGCTGATGACGGCCTGAAGAATCCCGGCGCGTTTGACTATAACGATTTTATGACTTTTGAAGAAGCTGGTTCTGCCTTTTCAACAAACAGCAGATACCCTATCAAAGAACTGGCATCAGTTGACTCAACCTGCCGCTGGACCTACGGCTACACCCCCACCACAGCTTTCCCGGGGCTGTGCCCTCTGCCGCCCACCCCTGTGCCTCCCGGCTCGATCTCTGGTGGTGTTTTTAATGACATGGATAATAACGGTGTTAAAAATGGCATCGAACCCGGAATGCCCAATGTAACGATAAGGAT
>JAGHAU010000114.1 GCA_021161345.1 Anaerolineales bacterium
GTTAATACTCATTTGATAAATTAATAGAATAGCAGCTTCATCAGGAGGAGTTTATGGCTGATAATCATAAACCACAGCTGGATAATACCAGCGGTCCAATCGCATTCCAAACAGAGATCAAGCAATTACTAAATATTCTGGTTCACTCTCTTTATACAAAGAAAGAGATCTTTCTCCGGGAATTGCTTTCCAACGCGTCTGACGCTTTAACCCAGATGCGTTTTATCCAGCAAACTGACCGGGAGATCCTTGACCCATCTCTGGATCTGGAAATAAGGATTGAGATTGACACTGAAGGAAAGATCCTTAAGATCTCTGATACTGGAATAGGTATGACCAGCGACGAGATGAAAACCAATTTAGGTACGATTGCCCAATCCGGTGCCAAAGCCTTTCTGGACGCAGCTGAAGGTGATGAGAAGGGATTGGTGGATGTGATTGGCCGTTTCGGAGTAGGATTCTATTCTGTTTTTATGGTTGCTGAATGGGTTAAAGTCACTTCACGCAGTTACCAACCGGATGAAAAGGCTTCCTCGTGGTACGCTACCGGAGCCGATACCTTTGAAATGGGTACTACCAATAAAGAAACCAGGGGAACATGTATCGAAGTTAAATTGAATGAAGATGCCCATGAATTCCTGGATATCCACAGGATCCGTGAGATTATTAAGACCCATTCAGATTATGTGCCGTATCCGATTTTCATAGAAGGTGAGGATGAGCAGATCAACCAGCAAACCGCGATCTGGCGTGAACCCCCCCGCTCTGTGGAAGAGGACAAGTATCAGGATTTCTACCGCCAGTTAACACTAGAATTGGAAGAACCGCTGGAGAAGATCCATTTTGTTGCTGATGCACCTTTAATGATCTTTGCTCTTTTATATTTGCCTGCCAAACTAGATCGGGGTTTGTTCACACTACGGGAACAAGATGGGTTAAAGCTTTTTGCCAGGAAGATCCTGATTGAGAATTATTCCAAAGACCTGCTGCCTCCCTATCTCCGGTTTATCCAGGGAGTTGTTGATGCCGAAGACCTGCCATTGAATGTATCCCGTGAAAGTGTCCAGGCAACGGCAATGATCAACCGGATCAATAAGATCCTGACCAATCAAGTCATTCAAAAACTGAAAGAAATGGCGAGTAAGAATCCGGAAAAATATCTGAACTTTTGGGCTGAGTTCGGCCAGTTCCTAAAGGAGGGAGTGGCTGCCAATGATAATAATCGAGATGAGTTATCGACCCTGCTGCGGTTCCATTCCACAACGATGCCTGATCACTGGACATCCCTGGATGAATATCTGGACCATATGAAACCAGGCCAGGATAAGATCTATTACATCCTGGGTGATGATGAGAGCTCTGTTTCCCGGAGTCCCCATCTGGATTATTTCCAGACCCATTGTTATGAAGTACTTACCTTAACGGATCCTGTAGATTCGTTTATGCTGCTGGGGCTGAGGGAATATAAGGAGTTTGCCCTCCAGAATGTGGCAGCTTCCGATCTTAATCTTCCTGAGCAATCTGACCA
Organism: Anaerolineales bacterium; assembly: GCA_021161345.1. Taxonomy (GTDB): domain Bacteria; phylum Chloroflexota; class Anaerolineae; order Anaerolineales; family UBA11858; genus B10-G9. The sequence continues at coordinate 1,529 of JAGHAU010000114.1, forward strand.
GGAAGAACAAAAGGAACAGGAAAAACCGCCTTCTTTGTCTGACGAGGCTGTTAATGGCCTGATCGATAACTTCAAGGATACTCTGGGGGAACAAGTTTCTGATGTACGGATCACGGATCGCCTGACTAATTCTATTGCCAGGCTGGTGGACGCCAAGGGATCGCTAGGGCAAGAGATGCAGCGAGTATACCGAATGATGGACAAGGATTACCAGATCCCGAAAAAGGTCCTGGAAATCAATCCTGATCATCCGGTACTGAAGAAGGTCAGTCAACTGGCGGATGATGACCATCGCAGAGAGCTGATCGTGGAGCAGATATTCGAGAGCGCGTTATTGATCGAAGGGCTGCATCCTGATCCTGCATCAATGATTCCCAGGATCCAGCAGCTGATGGAGTCTGCCCTGGAAGGTGATTAGGCTGAGACAGTTTGACGTTATCAGCCGGGATGGCATAAAGCCATCCCGGTTTTATTTAACTTGAAATGATTTCTATTCTTGTTGTTTTTGTTCTGGTCGCAAGAACAAAAAAGATTATCGCTCCCAGGAAACCGGCTGCGCCTCCTCCATACCAGATTGCGCTTGGGTTGAAGGTATCATTCAGGAATCTGCCCAGCAGCGGATCCATGGTAGGTCTGCTGCTGAGCGGACCTACCATGGATCCGGCGCCCATTGTTAAGGCCAGCATACTCATATACTGCCCGCGTATTGTTTCGGGAGCCTGGTTAATGCATAAACATCCGTCCGTTTTTCAGGAGGAACAAGATCAGCGATCATGGCGTCAGAACCCAGTCGGTAAAGGGGACGGAAAGCTCCCCTCAACGCCATCAAGATCGCAAATTGACCGTAGGTATGAGCAGGAACCATAGCTGCCAGGGAGAATCCTGTCATACAAAGGCTGATGACCATGGTCCATTTACGGCCTAGCTTATCAGTTATGCTCCCGGCAATAAATGAGGATTGCAGGCTCATTACGGCGTTTATGGTGGTTAATGTGGTGATGATAGTTCAACTTGACATCGTTTATAATATTAGACTGTTGAGAAACCTAAGGAATTAAATTGGATAGAATATGACTCATATCTTGGTAACGAATGATGATGGTGTAACTGCTCCGGGTTTGTTTGCATTGGTAGATGCCTTGCGAGGTCTGGGAGATGTCAGCATTTTAGCACCGGATCGCAACTGGTCTGCATCCGGTCATGTAAAAACATTGCACAGACCATTGCGTGTTAGAGAAGTCCAGCTCCAGGATGGCAGTACAGCTCTTGCCAGTGATGGGGCGCCTTCAGATTGTGTTGCTCTGGCAGTAATGGGAATCCTGTCCGATATCGATCTGGTAGTTTCTGGTATCAATCCCCATGCTAATATCGGGCATGATGTGACCTATTCAGGTACCGTGACCGCCGCAATGGAAGCGGTGATCTGGGGCTTGCCGGGATTGGCCGTATCTCTGGATAGCCCCGATAATCACCTGGGAGTACTGGATTATGAACCTGCCGCCGAATATGCCCGCCAGGTAGCAGAGATGATACTAAATAAGAATTTCCCGGAAGAGGTGGTTTTAAATCTCAATGTTCCCTATCTTCCTCTGGAAGAGATCAATGGAATGCAAGTGACTCGCCAGGGCCTGCGGGTATACCATGATGAGCTTCTCAAGCGCGATGATCCCCGGGGAGTACCCTATTATTGGCTGGGTGGTGATCCTCCAGGCGGTATCCCGGACCAGGGAACGGATTATGGAGCCATAAAGAGCGGTTATGCTTCACTTACTCCGTTGAAGCTCGACCTGACCGCTGAAGATTCAATTGATCCTATTGCAAAAATCATTGCTGAGTAAAGTGGAAAAAATAGATCCAAAAACACCCATCAACAAGAAATTTATCCGCTACCTCCTGATCTTTCTAACGGGGGGCTGGTCCTGACCTGGTTGATCAACACTCCACCAGGATTATTGGGAAAATCTGATGCGATTGCCTATGCAGTCTGTCATCGGATAGGCTCCCACTCCCATTATTTCGGAGAAAGACCCTTTTCCCTCTGCGCTCGCTGTACAGGCCAATACCTGGGCTTTATTTGGGGTTTTGGTTTTCAATTTCTGGCGGCAAAAAAGAGATCAGGTTTCCCATCCCGCAGCGCCATGATCCTGATGGCTGCCCTATTTCTTTTTTATCTCCTGGATGGATTGAATTCTGCCATTCACCTTTATCCTGGTCTGGATCACCTGTCACTATATCAGCCAAATAATATACTGCGATTATTTACAGGCTTGGGTTTTGGAATTGTGATCAGCGCTATTCTCTATCCCCTGATCGGTCAAACAGTTTGGAACGAGACCTCTACCTTGCCGGCCATCCGTGGACCCAGGGATTGGTTGATCCTTTTAGGAGGAAGTGTTGGAATTGGCCTGTTGATTCTGACTGGAAATCCGCTTCTAACATACCCGCTGATATTGGTCAGCACCGGCAGCCTGCTATTTTTGTTGACTGTGCTGTACAGTGTGATCTGGATCCTGGTCAGAAAAAGGGAAAACAGCTTCACTTCATGGAAAGAATTAATCTGGTGGGGAATAGCAGGATTTAGTTCTGCACTGATGCAAATCGCTCTCATCGATCTTGTGCGTTTTATTTTGACCGGCACGTGGAGTGGGTTTCTAGAATATTAGTATAGCGGCGGGTGCGATTTAGCGATTAATGATCCACCATGGTTCTCACGGTTCAGTGATCAGTAATCGGTATTCAATAAATGGATTTACGCAGGAATAAAAAGCAAGGCTTTATTCGGATCAAATGAGATCTGGATGGGTTCTCCAGTTTGAGGTATGTCCATCCCACAATCGGAGCAGGAAAATCCCAATTGATGGCTATTAATTTCAATATTTAGATGAATTGCAGAGCTGCTGAATGAACTGCTGACAAGTTTCCCCGTTAGTGAGGAGGCTCTTTTATCATCCTCTGGCCCAACCCGAACTTGATCCGGCCTGATCAAGATAACACCGGACCCCTGATGGGGATCTTCTACTAACCAGGTTCCGATATCTGTCTCCAGGACAGTGCCTTTTGGAGATGGTTTGGCCTCTCCTTTCAGCAGGTTATTCATTCCCAGGAACCGGGCTATATAAGGAGAATTAGGTTGGTGATAGATTTGGCGGGGAGTGCCGATCTGGGCGGTTTTTCCATTGCCGAGGATCACAACCCTGTCCGCAATACGGAAAGCTTCTTCCTGATCGTGAGTGACGTAGAGGGCTGTCTGGGAGGAGCTCTTTAGGATATCACGCAGTTCCCCGATCAGCCTTTCCCGGATGCTCCTGTCCAGAGCACCAAGCGGTTCATCTAACATCACCAGGCGAGGTTCCGGGGCCAGAGATCTGGCCAGAGCGATGCGCTGCTGTTCACCTCCAGAGAGGGTTGCAGGATCACGATCTTCTAGACCAGACAAGCCAACTAGATCCAACACCTCTTCTACTCTGGTTGAGGTGATTTCCCGGTTTGTCCCTGCCATTTTCAACCCAAAGGCGACATTCTCACCTACGTTCTTATGAGGGAAGAGTACATATTCCTGGAACATCAACCCGAAATTGCGCAGGTGAGGGGGCACTTCCAGCAAGGATTCGCCATTCCAGAGGCAGTCTCCCTGGTCAGGATCAGCCAGGCCTGCAATGATCTCTAGCAAGGTGGTCTTTCCACTTCCGCTTGGACCTAGCAAAGCCAGGATCTCACCTTTTTCCTGCTTGAATGAGACACCACGGAGAACATCAACCTCTCCAAATCTCTTCCAAATATCCTGAATTTCTAATCCTTCCATTTTAATCCGAGGGTACAATTCATTTAATCTATTATCACTGACAAATTCGAGTATAACATATCCGGTTTTGGCAGGTTCCAGCAGGAGTTTAACTAAATAAAAGGTTGGGGATGATGAAGATCTATTTTGCCTGTTCGATAAGCGGTGGAAGAAAAGATGAAAAAGCCTATCAATATCTGGTGCAGGTGCTGACAGGGATGGGGATAGATGTTCCTACCGCCCATATTGCTGAAACTGGAGTTGAAGAGGTTGATGCCAGGGAGAAGCCAGGGGATATCTATAATCGTGATGTCAGCTGGATCCGGGAAAGTGATTTGCTGATAGCTGAAGTAAGTACACCTTCCCATGGTGTGGGTTATGAGATCGGTTATGCCCTGGATATGGGGAAACCTGTATTATGTCTGTATAAAAAAGGGGTTGTGATCTCAAAAATGATCACAGGTAATCCTCATCCTCTGCTGACAGTGATCGATTATGAAAACAACACCAAGGCTGAGGAAATTTTGCGAACCTACCTGGCAGCTTATGAATAGAGGGTTTTTGATCCCGCCGGGAACTTTTTGGCGGTAATTAACGTCTAGTTGATGCTTGAAATTAGAAATTCCACAGATGATGAGGAGCATACCGATGAATAAGAATTCCGAGAGAACTAGACGGTTTGTGATGGCCAGCCTGGCTGTGATCATGCTGGTAGGCAATACCCTGGCCTGTACTGTGCCGGGGCAGGGGAATAATGGAGGAGAAACCCCTCAGCCAATTCCTATCAATCCGAATGTAAACAACACTACCATTGAGCAGGGAAGTCCCGCCCAGAATGGCGGTGATGGTGGTCCAGGATTAACGATCCAGCTAAGTGATGGACAGGAAGTGCCATCTGTGATCGAGCAGCTTGTTCCAGTAACAGGAGTGCCGTTAACGGAAGAAGAGATCGAAGCTATTCTGGCCCGTTTAAATCCCTGGATAGAGGATCAGGGTTTGGAAGTTGATTTTCGCCTGCCTGAGGAAATTCTAAGACCCCCATTAACAGGTGATACTATCCCAGAAACATTTCCATCCTCGGTGGATCTGACCAAACCCCAGCCGATTTTTGACGAGGAATTGGAAGTGCTGCGCTACGCCCCTGATGGGCAGGTAGCTATCGCTCCTTTTATAAGCGTTACCTTTAATCAGCCAATGATCGCTCTGAATACCCTGGAAGCCCTGGCAGAAGAGGATGTGCCGGTCCAGGTAACGCCTTTGATCCCTGGTTCCTGGCGCTGGTTGGGGACCCGGACGCTGAATTTCCTTTCGGATTCGGATCTGTATGACCGCCTGCCGATGGCGACAGAATATCTAGTGACAATACCGGCTGGTATCCAATCGGCCGTCGGGAAAACCCTTCAGGATACGGTGCAGTTCCGGTTTTCCACGCCGCCTCCGATCATAGAAGATTATTATCCATCCTATGGGCCGCAGCCGCTGGAACCGCTGTTCTTTATTTCATTTGACCAGCGCATAGACCCTTCTGCTGTGATCGATCACATCCAGGTCACAGCTGGAAATCTTCCAGTCCAGATCAAATTGGCCACGCAAGAAGAGATCCAGGAGGATGAGTATGTCAGCCGCCGGATTGATTATGCAGAAGAAGGGCGCTGGCTGGCTTTCCGGGCTTTGGAACCGCTCCCTGCTGATACCGGGATATCGATCGTGATCAAGGCGGGCACCCCCTCTGCGGAAGGCCCCCTGGTAACAGAGTACGACCAGAGTTATTCCTTTTCAACCTATGCACCCTTGAGAGTGGAAGAACATGGATGTTCCTGGGGTGACGAGCCTTGCCGTCCGCTTACTCCTCTCTATATTCGTTTTAATAACCCGATCGATATGGATGCCTACGACGGCAGTATGGTCACAATTGAACCTGAGCTGCCTAACGCATCCGTCAATATCTACGGAAATACCATCAATATCCAGGGCAATACCCAGGGAAGGACAACCTACTGGGTAACAGTTGACAGCTTGATCAAAGATCAATTCGGTCAAACCCTGGGTCATGATGAGAGACTAAAATTCAGGATTGGTTCAGCTGATCCTGTGATGTTTGGACCGGATGAGATCTTTGTCACAATGGATCCCGCCGACCAGAACCCGGCCCTGTCACTCTACACCATTAACTACAACAAGGTGAACGTTGAAATTTACCAGGTAGAACCCTCGGATTGGCCGGCTTTTTTGCAGTATCTGCGGGATTATCAGAGCACGGATATCCAGTTAACCGTTCCTGGGAAGAAGGTCTTTGATGATGCAGTGGCCATTGAATCCCCGGCCGACAAACTGACTGAAATATATATCCCATTGGCGGATCATTTGAAAGGGGAAAGCGGTCAGTTCATTGTGATCGCTAAACCCCCCAAAGGATTATTCCAGGAAGACCGCTACTGGGAGTATGTTCAAGTTTGGGTTCAGATAACTGATATCGGCCTGGATGCTTTTGTGGACCACAGTGAGATGGTAGTCTGGGCAACGGATCTGCTAACTGGAGCGCCCCTCTCAGGGGTGACTATCAAACCCGGGACCGATTCCACGATTGGAAAAACAGACCAAACCGGTGTGGCGAAATTTGATCTTCCTTCTGAGGGCATCCCGTACCTGGTTGCTGAAAAAGGGAATGACCTGGCCTTTATGCCGCCTTCATCCTATTACTGGAATGACAGTGGTTGGACCCGACGCTCCCTGGTAGATGAGCTGCGCTGGTATGTCTGGGATGACCGCCAAATGTACAAACCGGGTGAAGAAGTCTATCTGAAAGGCTGGATGCGAAAGATTGGGACCGATGAATCCGGAGATGTGGAACTAGTTGGCGATCAGGTCAGCCAGGTTTCTTACCAGGTGATCGGTTCCCAGGGCAATGAACTGGCGACCGGTCAGGCCGACGTGAATTCCCTGGGTGGATTTGATTTCCATTTCACTCTGCCAGAGAACGCCAACCTGGGTTATACCCAGGTGATTATCAATCCCATTGGCTCAATGTCCGGGATTTCCTACAATAATCACTATCACCAGATCCAGGTCCAGGAATTTCGCCGCCCTGAGTTTGAGGTTAGCGCCCGCAATGAGACCACAGGCCCGTATTTTGTGGGTGATCAAGCCATCCTGGCGGTGGAAGCCAGCTACTACGCCGGCGGACCGCTGCCTAATGCGGAAACCAACTGGTATGTGATGTCAACTCCAACCAACTATCAACCGCCAAATTGGTCCGACTTTAGTTTTGGGTATTGGACTCCCTGGTGGTACTACGATTTTTCCTATCAGGATGGCGGCACAACTGGAGAGAGTTTCAGCGGTGTAACCGATGCTTCCGGAAACCATTATCTGCGGATGGATTTTGAATCCATGGAAAGCCCCCGGGCATACAGCGTGATTGCCGAAGGAACTGTTTTTGACGTCAACCGTCAGGCCTGGACCGGTTCAACCAGCTTGACAGTCCACCCGGCAAGTTTTTATGTGGGGATGCGAACAGATCGCTACTTTGTAGAGATGGGTGAACCTCTTGAAATCGACCTGATCGTTACTGACCTTGATGGAAATGCTGTTATTGACAGGCCGATCAATGTGGAAGCAGCTCGCCTGGAATGGAAATACCAGGATGGGCGCTGGCAAGAAGTGGCAGTCGATACACAAGAATGTGTGGTTGGATCAACAGATGAACCAGTCAGCTGTGAGTTTGATACGCCCCGCGGCGGACGCTACCAGATAACGGCGGTCGTAATGGACTCAGAAGGCAGGATCAATCAAAGTCGGATGACCCGCTGGGTCAGCGGCGGAGAACGGCCTCCCTCCCGTGATGTGGAACAGGAGCAAGTCAACCTGATCCCTGACCAGGAAATCTATCAGCCGGGCGATGTGGCTGAAATTCTGGTACAGGCGCCCTTCAGCAATGGGGAAGGTTTGCTAACTATTAGCCGCAACGGGATCATTTCAACCGAAAGTTTCACGATGGACGGCAGCAGCCATACGCTGCGGGTCCCAATCGAAGAAAAATATATCCCGAATCTGTATGTGAAGGTGGATCTGGTTGGATCAACCGCCAGGATAGATGACCAGGGAGAAGAACTGGAAGGCGCTCCACCGCGGCCGGCATTTGCGGTCGGACAGATCAACCTGTCCATACCACCTCTGAAGAGAACCCTGGATTTGGAGATTGAGCCCCGGGAAGATAAACTGGAACCCGGCGAAGATACCTGGCTGGACGTTACAGTCCGGGATGCCTCCGGTGAGCCGGTTTCCGGCGTAGAGCTGGCGGTTGTGGTTGTCGATGAAGCTATCCTTGGATTAACCGGTTACCAGCTTTCAGACCCGCTCTCGGTTTTTTACTCTACTCGACCGGCTGATACCAGCAGCTACTATACCCGCGCCAGCATCCTGCTGGCCAATCCAGGAGCATTGCTGGAGCATGCTGCCGATGAGATCAGGTCCATGCCCCAATCCACCATGGTTATGGAAGGTGAAGTAATGGAAGAAGCCATGGCGCCTTCCCTGGGAATGGCTGATGCTGATATGGAAGCCAAGGGTATGGGTATGGATAATGGTCCATCAGCCGGGGAAACAATCCAGATCAGGATCGACTTCAATCCTCTGGCGACCTTTGCTCCAGAAGTAAAAACAAACAGCAGCGGCAAGGCAGTTGTTAAGATAAGTCTGCCGGATAACCTGACCCGCTATCGGGTGATGGTGGTGGCTGTAGATGACAGCGGCAAAGAGTTTGGATCAGGTGAATCCAGCATTACGGCTCGCCTGCCTTTGATGGTCAGACCCTCAGCGCCCCGATTCTTGAACTTCGGCGACCAGTTCGAATTGCCGGTCGTGCTTCAAAATCAGACCGATGAAATGATGGAAGCTGATGTGATCATCCAGGCCAGCAATCTGGAGCTGGATGGTGAGATGGGTATGAGGGTGAGTGTTCCTGCTAATGACCGGATCGAGGTGCGGTTCCCGATGTCTGCAGATATGGCCGGGACAGCAAAATTCCGGATTGCGGCGACATCAGGAGATTATGCTGATGCTGCAGCCGGAGAAATGCCGGTTTACACACCAGCAACCACAGAAGCCTTTGCGACTTACGGTGTGGTTGACGAGGGTGCAGTGATCCAGCCAATCGCCAGGCCGGAAGATGTCTTCCCCCAGTTTGGCGGGTTGGAGATCAACACCTCTTCCACCGCCCTGCAGGCTTTGACGGATGCGGTAATGTATCTATATTCCTATCCTTACGAATGTTCGGAGCAAATGGCTTCCAGAGTCCTGGGCATAGCGGCTCTGAGGGATGTTCTGAGTGCTTTTGAAGCAGAAGGAATGCCAACTCCCCAGGAAATGGAGGATCGTGTAGTCAGAGATTTGGAAAGGTTGGGTATCATCCAGAACTACGACGGTGGTTTCCCGTACTGGCGCCGCGGACAAGAATCCATACCTTATAACACCATCCACGTGGCGCACTCCCTGGCCCGGGCCCGACAGAAGGGCTTTGAGGTGTCCGAGGATATGTGGTACTCCACCTTGGAATATCTGCGCTACATCGAGAATTACTATCCTTACTGGTATAGCGAGTACACCCGCAATACACTGAGCTCCTACGCTCTGTATGTCCGGGATCTGATGGATGACCCCGATCCGGCTAAAGCCCGGGATCTATTCCACCAATCCGGTTTTGAGAGGATTTCGATGGCCGGAATCGGCTGGATCTGGCAGGTGCTGGTGGATGATGCTGGTTCACTGACTGAATTGGGAGAGATCCGCACCTGGGTTGCCAATCGGGTAGTAGAAACTCCCGGAGCAGCTAACTTCACAACTTACTACGATGATCAAACCTACCTGCTGCTGAGTTCGGACAGAAAAACCGATGCAGTGATGCTTGATACAATGATCGCTGACAACCCTGACAGCGACCTGATTCCCAAGCTAGTCACAGGTTTGCTGGCGCATCGAACGAGGGGCCGTTGGGGAAGCACTCAGGAAAACGTCTTTGTGCTCTTGGCTCTCGATCGCTACTTCAATACCTTTGAATCGGTGGAACCGGAATTCGTAGCCCGCATCTGGCTGGGTGATACCTATGCCGGTGAACATGAGTATGTCGGATACAGCACTGAGCGCCATCTGACAGAGGTGCCGATGGGCTACCTGGTTGATACCGATCTGGAACAGCAGGATCTGATCATCAGTAAGGAAGGTCCTGGAAGGCTGTACTACCGCCTTGGATTGAAGTACGCTCCTACAGATCTGCAGCTGGACCCGCTGGAAATGGGATTTGTGGTCCAGCGTGAGTATGAAGCCGTGGATGATCCAGATGATGTCAAACGTCTGGAAGATGGCACCTGGGTGATCAAGGTCGGTGCGCGAGTAAGAGTGAGGATCACGATGATCGCTGACAACCGACGCTACCATGTGGCGCTGGTGGATCCGCTGCCAGCCGGGTTGGAGATCGTCAATCCTGCGCTTGCGGTATCAGGAAGCATTCCCCAGGATCCCAACAGTTCGGATTCCGGCTACGGTTGGTGGTGGTGGTGGGGACCCTGGTACGAACACCAGAACATGCGCGATGAGAGGGCAGAAGCTTTCACTTCGCTTCTGTGGGATGGGGTGTTTGAGTATACCTACGTGGCCCGCGCCACAACCCCGGGCACCTTTGTAGTGCCGCCTGCCAAGGCTGAGGAAATGTATTCCCCCGAAGTTTTTGGCCGCAGTGGCAGCGATAAAGTGATTGTGAAGTAAAACAAACACAGGAAACGGTATCCTATCAAGGATAGCGTTTCCTCCATAAACTTAAAAGGGATTGAATCCTTCCAAAGGACTCAATCTCTTTTTTTTAAGGACTTCGTCCCTTTTATTAACCTATACCATTCCTACATAATATCTAAATATTCTCTTAATAATCTCCCAGTACACTACTCTGGAATGGAAATTTTCAATTGTATAAGGAGTTTTGTGCATGAATAAGATTAAGAATACCGAGAAGATCTATTGGATTATCGCTGTGGTGGTTATCGTCCTGGCTGCGGGTGGGTTTGCGGGCTACCGCTTCTGGTACCAGCCTTCCCAGGTAGTAGATAGTGAAGATTCCACGCTTCAGACTGCGGTGGCCCGTAAAGGGGATATCATCCTTTACGCCGCCGGTGCAGGAGAATTGATCCCATCCGCAGAGGTGGAGGTCAGTTTTGATATCAGTGATGGTATTCAGGAAGAACTGGTTGAGCTATTGGTTGGGGTGGGAGATATGGTTGAAGAAGGTGATATCTTAGCCCGCCTGGATGACAGCGACCGCCAGGATAACCTGGTAGATGCCCAGCGCAATCTCAGGGAGCTGACTTCCCCATCTGCGATCGCTCAATTGGAAATAGATCTAGCCGAAACTATGATCGATCTGGAAGATGATATTGGTAATTTTGTCGGATTGATCAGTCCGGCGGTTTATAAGGCGGAAGGATATGTGGATGAGTTTACCACTGCTCTGGCCGAAGCCCAGGCTGCTTATGATGCGGACCCTTCGGATGAGAATGAGGATTTGCTGAAGTTGGCTGAGCAGAATCTGAAATGGGCAAATTCTAATCTGCAGGTGCAGTGGCAGTATTACGAAGACGATTATGTCTCGGAGAACTTCGAGGAATATTATTGGGATGGCAACGAAAAGGTTTGGTA
>JAGHAU010000252.1 GCA_021161345.1 Anaerolineales bacterium
ACAGGGCCTGCCTATGAAACACCTGGCTCCTCCTGGAATCTTTGGCGCTCCCCCCATCAACGAAGTTGGTGTTGGCTATGATCCCGAATTCGCTCGTGAACAGATGGCGCTGGCCGGCTATCCTGACTGTGAAGGTTTCCCGCAGGTTACCCTCCTGGGTTACTCCGGTGAACATACCCTGAACTGGATCGAATTTGCTCAGGCACAGTGGGAAGAAAATCTAGGCTGCTCCGCAGACTTGATCCAGATCGAACAGCAGTCCTTCGCTGACCTTCTGGTTGCCACCAAAGCTGACGATGCAGAATCCCCCCACATGCACACTCTTGGTTGGGGCCCCGACTATGCTGACGAGAACAACTGGGTCGGCGATGTGCTGGACTGCAACATCAACGTCCGCATTCACCGAACCTGCAACGAAATCGATGACAAGATCGAAGAAGCTCGTCGCGAGCAGGATCCCGAAAAACGAAAAGAACTGTATGCAGAAATCGAAGATATGTTCTTCGGCGAAGAGGGTGAATTCCCCTTCTTCCCCATTTATCTCCGCATTGCATACGTGGGTGAACACTCCTGGCTGACCCGCACTCCCGCCCTCTTCGGTGGCGATATGTGGTACACCTGGGTTATTGATTGGGACGCCAAACAGGCTGCTCAACAATAAGCTCGTTTCTATGTAATACCCTGGGGGGCAGTTTTACTGCCCCCCTTGTTTCCTTCAAATAAAGTTGCAGGAAGGTAGCAGGGTTGGGTGATAGGGAATTCCTATCTTATCTGCCAAGCCTGGTGATTTCCTGAGAGAGAAATTCAAAGGGTTTGATCACCAATTTTTTATGTCGGAGGGTTTATGTTACGGTACATCATTAGAAGATTGTTGATAGCAATCCCTGTTGTTCTTTTGGTCATCTTGGCTACCTTTGTGCTGGTGCACGCTATGCCTGGAGGTCCTTTTGACGCAGTTGGAATGAAAGCCATGCCAGAGCATATTAAAATTGTACTTGAACGGCGCTACGGCTTAGACAAGCCCCTTTATGAGCAATTTGCCAGATATGTTTTTAATATCCTTAAGGGTGATTTTGGTCCTATGTTCCGGCAGCCATCTCAAACTGTTCGAGATATCATCGAACAAACATTCCCAATCTCGATCCAGCTAGGTTTGACATCTATTGTTGTGGGTTTCGTATTGGGTATCCCGATCGGTATTATTGCTGCCTTGAATCACAACTCACTGCTCGACTATATAGTGACTTTCACGGCTGTACTTTTTCGATCGATCCCACCGATCGTTATGGCGCCGCTTTTGATTTATGTCTTTGCGGTTCAATTGGATTGGTTCCCGGTTGCGTTCTGGGGAGCACATCCGCCATTTTTCCTGGGATTCATCCCAAAGCTCAACGGGGAATATATCAGCCATGCGTTTCTGCCCGTGTTCGCGATGGGTACAGGGATGGCAGCTGGTATCGCCCGTCTAACTCGGGCTGGTTTATTAGACGTTCTTTCCTCTGACTATATTCGAACTGCTCGTGCGAAAGGTCTCCGCGAAAGAACAGTGATCGTTGTTCACGCTCTAAAAAACTCCCTGATCCCGGTAGTAACCGTGCTTGGACCCCTGATTGCGGGTTTGATCACAGGTTCTTTTGTTATTGAGCTTATGTTTGCCATCAATGGTATGGGCCGCAGATTTGTAACCAGTATTGGACAGCGGGAATATTTCTTGCAAACCAGTCTGGTGCTGCTTTACGGTTTGATCTTGATAGGGGCCAATTTGTTGGTGGATGTTATGTACGCGTGGGTAGATCCACGTATTCGGTACGATTAGGATTGGATTATGTCACCTGAAAAACAACTTGAAAAATTAGTAAATGACGAGAACCCGGAACAATACGGGCAGGGTAGGAGCCCAATGCAGGATGCGTACCGCGAGTTCCGGAGGAATATCATCGCGGTAGCTGGTGTGATATTTATCATCGGCATCCTGTTGACTGCGACCTTTGCTCCTTTCTTATCCCCTTATGGGTTTGCTCAACAGAATACCTTGAATAACAGAGCAAAACCATTCACCGGTTATGACATTACCGAGGAATATGCCGAGGAAAATTGCCATTGGTATAACACTCCTCTGGAATGGGGATGCACGACATTTATTGCTGGATCTGATGCCCTGGGCAGGGATCTGTGGAGCCGCATGGTTTATGGTACCCGGGTTTCCCTGGCGGTGGCGTTTGTGGCCTCTGGCGTCAGTGTAATTATCGGTCTTACTTATGGTACGATCGCCGGTTTTGCTGGCGGACGGGTCGATAATATCATGATGCGTGTTGTTGACTTCCTCTATGCAGTGCCGACGCTTCCGATCATCATTATGATGACGGTGTACTTTAAAGCATTAGCCAGGAGGGGAGTTACAACTGGCTTTATGGGTACGTTGATATATTTGAATAAATCTACCGGTGGTTTGTTATTTGTGTTTGTCGCTATCGGTGCATTGAACTGGCTGGGAATGGCCCGTCAGGCCCGCGGCCAGGTCCTTTCTTATAAAGAAAAGGAATTTGTCGAGGCAGCCCGAGCCATTGGGGCCAAAGATGGCCATATTATCACAAAACATTTAATCCCGAATATCATCGGCCCTCTGCTGATTTTGGAATCCATGGCCATACCTGGATATATTTACACTGAGGCAGTGTTAAGTTTGATCAGTCTTGGTGTTGATCCACCCACACCCAGCTGGGGAGCCATGATCAATGAAGGATATTCAACCTTACGATCCAACCCTCACCTGGTTATGTTCCCGGGTGTGGCGCTGACCTTAACTACGTTAGCCTTCAACTTCATGGGCGATGGTTTAAGGGATGCATTTGATGCCCGTCTGCGGGGGAGGAAATTATAAGCATGAAGAGGAAAAATCTACTTGTTATTTTAACTGTGGTTTGTATGCTGTTTTTACTCAGCTTGGCTTGCAAACAATCAGGTGAAATTATTACTTCTGCGGAAGCAACCCAGCGCTATGAATCCACTCAGGCTGCCAAAACCGGAGATCTGATCGTAGAGTTAGAAGGGGCCAAATTTGCTTTAGGTGATGTCGTAAATCTTGCCTCAGAAGGATACCTGGTAGGTCTATTCAGGGAAGCTGGAGCAAGGACCGCCTTTTCCTATGCGACTCGCGGTGACGAAGTAACAGTTGTTAGTTCTGCGGATTTCGATGGTGTTACCTGGTACAAGATTGAAAGTACGGCTGGTAATGGCTGGCTACCGGAAACTAATTTGACTACTGACTAGCACCCTGGAATTTGAAAAAAAGAATTTAGGTCGGAGCTATAAACTTAGCTCCGACCTTTTTTATATAGTTCTCAAGAAGTATCTTAACCCATACCACTCGCCTAGTTGCAATTGAACAACTTCAGGATATAATCTTTGGTGCTTTGCGATAATAGGGAGAATCAGATGAGTTGTAAACTCAACAACAAATTAAAATTTGTTTTACTTTCCATTTTTTTGGCAATATTTCTATCCAGCTGCAGTGATCAGGCGCTGGATAAATTGTGGTTAAAATCCGAAGGTTGGAGCAGGGGGGTTTTGCTGGGGGATACGGCACTGGCGTCAACTGCCGAGCCGGTAATCGATTCCAAAGGACAAGTGTACAGTATTCTCTTCCCTCGAAGTGAGGTGGATTATAAGCGCTACCAGCCTATTCTCGTTAAGTTAAGTCAGGATGGGGCAACCAAGGAACAATTCCCACTTGATTTTCTGATCGCCCAACCCCGCCAGGCCAAACTTATCCTGCGTGATGATCACCTTGACCTGTTTTGGATTGACAGCAATATATTAAAAGTCACCCAGCTTAATACCAACGGAGATCAATTATCTGAGATAAAGCTGCTCTCCACAGAAGACCGTGTGGACCACATGGAAGTAGTCTATTGGAATGAAGGTTACGAGATCTGGTATTCAGGCAGCAAGGAAAGTCCTGGTGTTTATGGGCTCAGTGGTCAAATTGATAACCTAAAAAAGTCTGTGATTGATCCTGATGGAATCCGGATCAACTTGTTTTTGGATGACCAGTCCTTACTGCATGCCAGTTGGGCCAATTACCCGATCGCCTACGGCGATATTGAGTTCTATTATTTAAACCCACTCTCCCGGAGATCGGATGATTTAGATCCGGTTCTTGTTTATACGACCGGGATTTCACCATCGCGTCGTGTTGATGGTCCGGTTATCGCTATTGATGAAGAGGTTGTTTATATTTTATGGTCGGAAGCGATCGTGGCAGGTTTGGATGCGGGTTTCAGGACGACTTATTTTCGTTACTTCCCGATCGGCCGGCCGGACACAATTCGACCGCCAATGGCAATCCATATTCCGATTGTTGCCAATCTTCCTGCTTCAGAGTTTGATTACGGAACCTTCCAGACAGGAGATCGGGTATACGTCTCCAGTGGTATCCCTTCAACCACATCAATCGAGAATATTGAAATATTGAACGGGAACTTTACTGAAACGGCCATTGTGTTCCGCTCCCGTTCAGAGTTTAAATGGCGGGATTATAGAAATCAGACCAGCATTGCCTACCTATCCGATGGATTGATAACAACATATCAACCGCTCAATTACACTTCGGCGGAATCATATTATCCATCCGTAGTACATGACCAGGATATGAATCTCTATGTAACCTGGCTTGAAAAAGGCGAAATCACCTACCGTGCGTATCTGACCACAACGGATCCTGTTAAAAAATCATATATTGATATTGTGACTATTGACGATTACCTGTATTTGGGTGCCGAAGGTTTGTTTGGAATTCTGGCTGGAGCAGTACTCTCCCCCTTTGCTGCAGCTGCCTGGGGTGGTATAGGAC
>JAGHAU010000128.1 GCA_021161345.1 Anaerolineales bacterium
AGCACATTTTTTATTCTTTTCCATTGGGGGAAGTCCAAGCCATTTGAATAGTTTCTTAATTCCCCACCAATATATGAAAAACCGCTTCATCTATCTTTGATAGATATTCCATGGTGACGTATAAGTCTGAGACGCCAGATTCAAATAACGGATCATCTTCAAATTGGACTGTCGAATAACCATGACCTGTGAAGTGCAAGCGTTCATCACTCTCAACTGACACCTCACGTGTACTGGCAGTAAACACTTCGTAGCGATTATTTTTATTGTCGGTCATTGAGAAGGTTTGCTCTGGTGACCACGAGAAATATATATCCTGACCAGTCTTATTCCAAACCTCAAAATCAAGGCGGATCAGACCCCTACTGACTTCATAATCAAATAAACGTACCCAGACATCATCCTGCTTAGCCCATTCTCCAACCTCATACGCATCGGCGTATTTATCAGATTTGGGCAAAATAGATTTGATAATCGATTCAGAACTTGACGATCCAGAAGTAGATGGTGCTGATGAACTGCTTTCAATAACTGCATCCGGATTGATTAATTCGACTATGGTTTGAACGATTGGCATCTCTTTTAGATAGTTCTCCCAGGCGAACAAGGCGCCAATTAATAACAGTGCACCTAATATCAGCGTAAATAGAAATCTTCTGCAACCGCGTTTCTTTTTTGTACCCATTTTTTCTTTTTCTCCATTTTTCGATGTTTGATCTTCGGGGATTATTTCTTCGCCCTGCTTTTCGATTTTTATTTCTTCTGTTTTGGAGTCATTTTCCTCAACAATATTTTCTGGTGTTGGTTTGTTGATTTCTGCTTGTTTCAAAGGGGGTGTCTCATCTAGGTCGTCTTCTGAAATGAGAGGACAGAATGAATTGAAAAAGATTAACTTCCTTTCTCCCGGATCGGAGGTTTCAATTTCCAGCTTTACACAAATATTTGATATGTGAGTTTTAACAGTGTTTTTTGTAATATTGAGTATTTTTCCAATTTCCTTTTGGGCTTTATGCTGGCAGTACCACTGTAAAACTTCTAATTCCCGCTCAGAAAGCCTTGTTAAAAGTTCTTTTGGTGTCTTTTTTGTCAAATCAACCTCGGTTTATTCTCACCATCTAATTGCCAATATCCTAAACCAACCCCTAAACCATCCCTCGAGTTATATCGCTTAATGTCTAAAGCCTTTATTATGAGAGTAGATTTTCGGGCAAGAAGGATCCCGAATACAAACTAATTATATAGCACAAGGAGATCAAAAATGGATACTTTCAACTACGAGAACATGGACTTCAAACGCCTGCCAAAAATACCCAAACATGTCATTTGGCAGGCAGCCTTGATGATCGCGGTTCGGCTGCTGTGGGGGATCATCCAGCCGCGTAACTATTTCTGGATGGTGCTGATTATTGTCAACATCCTCGGCTGGATGGCCAGCTACGGCTGGCGCATGGCTCTGCTTGACCTGCGCACCTGGGTAGATCAAATCACACAGGAGATCGAATAATGTATACAAAAACTTTAGCTACACAAACTCAATTACTGCTCGATGTCGGGTACCGCAATAACTGGGAATTTATTCTCATGGGTAAAGCCCCAATTCCAACACAACCCGTTAGAGTAGGGAACTGGCTGATCGTTTCCGCGCAGGAAGATCAAACTAGGATCCCCCGCAAAACAATGCACCGCATCCAGACAGTTTATGCAGAAGGTGTTCGCCCGGAAAGCTGGGTATTAGTACATGAAGCGCCTTATCTACTGTCTGCTCCAAAGAAAGAAAAGCGGCATCACATCATTCCTTATCTGGCCTTGCTGGGTGGATTAGGAATCTGGCTGGCCAGTTCGGTTATCACGGCTGCAGCGATTGTGGATCCCATTCTGATTGCGATCACTTCCGATCTCGATTGGGTGGAAATTGACCGCTGGTATGACTAGAAAGGATGGATACCTATGTTGAGACTCTTCACTGGTTTTGCTGGAGCGCTGTTCAAGGGATTGTATTTCACGATGATCGCGATCATGGTCATTCGCATGTTCACCAAGAAAAAAGAGAGCCTGCTGCGCAGGTTCTTGTGCACATCGTACCGATTGTATGCGGCGATTCTCAATTGGTTGGATCCTTACATCAAAGGTTATCTCGGTATCAATATCTTGGATGATGGATATCCCCGGGTAATAGCCGCGATATGCCTCTCGCTTGGCTTAGGATACATCCTGTTTTCTTTACTGCACATGCGGTTTAGGTTCTGGATCACACTTGCTTTGATAGCTCATGGGTTGTTTGTTGGCAAGCAATGGGATTTGATCTTGAATCCAAAAGATTTCCAGATGGGGGCGCGCATCGATGAATAATCTCACCCATTGGATCATGGGGCATGATGAGATAGCTCTCTCAGATTTACAAAGATCAACACATACATATGTGATTGGCCAGTCCGGAACAGGAAAATCCCGCGCGCTGGAGTCCTGGATCATGCAGGATATCGCGGCTGGCCATGGCGTCGGAGTGATCGATCCGCATGGGGATCTATACAATCATTTGATGGCGAAACTTGCCAATCACCCTCAGGTTTGGGAGAAGATTATTCTCTTTGATCCCCTGGATG
>JAGHAU010000085.1 GCA_021161345.1 Anaerolineales bacterium
CAAATCGCAACTAATTGATTTTTGGTGATTCTAAAAAACTGCTGAAGTGCGTCTGCTGACTCAGCGGAAGATTCGTGCTAATCAGGATATAGAATGTCCCTTGGTCATATTTTCACCATAATTTGTTTAATACATAGCGCTAAAGTCGATCCAAGATATCAAAAATAGATATACTGCCCCCAGAACTCATAAAAAATCAAATCAAACTCAGTGCATAAGTTACGGGTCGGGTACTCGCTAAAATTTAATTCGGGTCCAACTCTCCTGATCGGGACAAAATATTCCGTGAACTTTCAGTGGTGTACGGGTGGTTCGAGGATCAAGATCGTGAAAAAATGGAAGACTGTAATAATGGAGGCGAGTTGCTTTATTGAAGCGGAGTCTGCCTAAGGGTCGATTGTTGAAATTATCTATCGAGTATTCCGCCATTTGGACAGGTTTGAGTTTATGTTTTTTGTGGATAAGAACTGACGAGTAGCCGTAACTACCATCGGGAACATGATCCGGAGTGATGGTCTCTTCAGAAGAATTACAAAAAATTGTCACAGTGTCGTCAATTCCGGGAGCACACGCTAGATAGTTACCATAAAAACCATTTGCAATATCACCAAAGGCCGAATGCTCCGGCTTGGGATTGCACTCTATTACAGCAAGTAAATCCAGTTTTTGGCGAGTGCCAAAAAACAACTGATTAGCTTTTTCGATAATGATATTGATATTTGACTGGTAAATATCCCGGTAAGCATAATCAAGGCAGAGGAGAGTCATAAAATTGTAGCAACTTGGTTGACAACGAAACAGTGGAAAGATTTTACCGCGATAGAGATTGTGGTCACTATCGGTTGTTTCTTCACCGCTAAAGGGATGACTTTTGGCCTCAAAAAATACTCGTTGATTGCCGTCATCTTCCTTCACCACAACCATGCAACAGTTTACCGGAAGAGTTTCAGTCGCACCAGAATAAAGGTCTTCAACGACTGAATCCAGAGCTTCCTGGTTGTCGGTAGAAAATTGCTGAAGCAGTTTGCCGTAATCGCCGAGATTGATCGGTCCCAGACCGAGAACAGTTATGGTGTTTGGACGAAAATTATCCAGCAGGTTCAATACTTCGGATACACGCTGGTAGGGAAGGACCGCCTCGGGGAAAAAGACAAAGTTGACTTTTTTTAGATTACCCTGTCCCTCAATGACTAAAATAATTATTGAGTGAATTGTCTGCCAATTTTGTTCGGGTTCTGCAAGGCAATAAACAAAGTCATTTCTCCCCAGAAAGTTAGGTATCTGGCACGACAAGACATGCAAATGTCGCATCAGTGGAAACTTAATCATTAACTGTTTTTCGACGATTTGGAACATAATCAATCTCGCAAACTATCTTCAGGACAAATGTTTTTTATGATAAGGAATGACTGCCATCCAATAATACCCCCCCCCCCAACACTTAGCGTTACAACGATCGGAGAGGGGAATGAAAATCTTACAACCGGTCAGATAGCATCCACAGGTTAATTGATCTCAGAGAGATCGATAAGCAGTGAAGAGTCAGATCTTAAAAACTCTCTGTTGGATCTAATCGTTAAGAGGAGGCCAATCATCCTGTACCAGCTTTAAAGTTGTGGGGCTGTCTCTGAAGCAGAAAAGAACGGCTTAGTGGGTTTACGGATCGTTCCCAACATTTGTCCATTGGCTTCCAGAATTGCACCACATTCAGTACATTCCAGCAGATCTGTACTGAAGCCATCGGCGTGCAAATCGATTTCCAGATGATTTTGATGATTACAATAGGGGCAGTTCATAGTTTCCTCCGTGTGAGTATTTTTGGCGAAAATACTCCCCGTTAAAAAACTATGTAAAGGAAAATTTATCATAATTGTAATTAAGGGGTTGTTGCAGGAAAAGATACGTTTTTTCCGAATTTTTCAAAAAACCAGTAAAAAGAAAACATCAATCCAGGCGTCTTAGCCAGGCTTTCATTATAAAGAAATTCTCTCGCCTTACTTAATGGAACAAATTCCAGAATAATCTGCTCACCACAAATACCCCCTCCATTATGGATTTTCATTGATTCATCAATTGTGGCGAAAAAAAGATGCTGCTGACTCCCGGTGATCCCGACATTGGTAAAGAATGAGCTGACCTTTTCTAAAGCAGCCAGAGGTACAGCATATCCACACTCTTCATCAATTTCCTCTAGCGTAATTTGTTCCAGAGGTTTCTGTTTGTCAACAATTCCAGCGCATAGCTCATAGGTACAAGTACGGTTGTGGGTCATATAAATGGGGGGACGAAATTGCTTGACCAACAAAAATGCTTTTTTGTCGCTGTGGTAAAGGAGGACAGAAACGCTATCATGACTTTTGACCGCCTCCCAGGTTCGTTCCTGCCCATCCTGCAAGTAGTGCAGCTCTACCGGTTGCACAAACTTGTGCTCTTGCTGTGGAACAACCGAAAAATCGGTAATCTTAAAAGGCATAAAAATTTCCTTTTAGCTGGTCCATTTGACCTTTGGCATTGTGATCGAGGCCGCCGGGGCCAACTATACTAGGTAAGCTTACTGGAGTTTGGAGCCAAAAGAGATTTGGAGCCTAATTATCTGGTGACTATATCCCATTTCATCCAATCCCCTACCCCCCTTTTTTAAACGCAACCCCAACTGAAAATGCCTGAGCAACATAGTCACCGACACCAAAATAGGCACAGTTACCGGGAGCAAACAGGAGTGGGTCA
>JAGHAU010000062.1 GCA_021161345.1 Anaerolineales bacterium
CATTTATCCCACCATTAAAGAAGATCGTCTGCCCATTGCCATAACCGGTTCCAGCGCAGCCATCAGAAAGGAAGGAAAATTCATTCAAGTAGTGATAGTCACTTCTTGGACCAACACTGAATAGAGGTTCCTCTATCGGTTTCACAAGTGTCGTTTCTACCGGATAATAATAATATGAGGTTAAAATTTCAGACCAGCCATGCTGGATATCGTATTCCCTGGATTTCCCAATGATATAGTCAACCAGCGGGTTGGCCTCAGATTCCCGGGCGATGTTATTGAAGATTTTCAGCTCCTCATACCGGGCAATTGCGCTGTCCTCATGAAAAGCTTCGGCGACCTGTTGGTAGGACACTGAGGCGTTAGTCATCTGAAAGATAATTGCCGAAATAGCAATAAAAGCTGCTGTGACCAACAGCATCCTCTTCTTAAGGATAAAAGCTGTGCTGAAGGGCCAGCGATCGAATATACGCCTCAAACCTTCTCCAAAAGCGTTTAATCCCAGGATTGAGATAAAGAAGGCCAGGGCTGGCCCCAGGATCATGTAAGGATAGGTTCTCAGATTAGGGGTTCCTTGAGCAACCAGGGCGCCCCATTCCGGGATTTCGCTGATCTGGATGATCACAGGCGAAAAAGCATCGGCCCGGAATCGTGATCCTCCACCGACAAAAAGGCCTAAGAATCCAAGTTCGGCCATTATCAGCAGAATTGCCCCCATTTCCAGGAACGAGATACTCAATAAATAAGAAAGGACATTAGGCAGAGCATGCCGGATCGCGACCTGGAAACGTGTCATCCCCAACGCCTCGGCTGCCTCAATATACAACATCTCTTTGATGCGGATGAATTCTCCCCTCACCAATTGGGCGATCTCCGTCCAACCCAGGAGTGAGAGGGACACCACAAACACCCAAATCCCTTTGTGAATATCCAATGCCAGGATCATTAACATGGCGCTTAACAGGAGCGGGACCGAGGAAATCACCGTACTCAGTCTTATAATCAATCGATCAAACCATGAGCCTTCCAGCCAGCCGGAAATACCTCCCAATATTAATCCCAGCAGCACCCGGCCTGCAGTGATGTACAAGGCGGAGATCATTGTCACCCGGGCACCATAAAAGATCAAACTCAGGATATCATTGCCAAATTGATCTGTCCCAAGGGGATATTCCGGGCTTGGATCGAACGGTGGCTTGACCATCACTCTATTTGCAGAATCGTAATAGGATGGCGTAGTCCGACTGGTGATATAAGGATCATATGAAGCAAAGCGGGGGCCAAACCAAACAATTATGACTAAGAACGTCACAATAATCACACCTAAAACAAAGGGAGGGTTTAAGATACCTTTCCAGGGTACTTTCCTGGGCTCGATATTCTCATCAGAATCCGTAAACTTCCAGCCACCCGATCGAGGGTTGATCAAGTAGGAAAAAATCTGTTTGAGCCCTTTCATATTTCAGGCCTCAAACGAGGATCCAGGATGGGATAGAGCTTGTTCAACAAGAAATTGACCAATTGAATTGTCAAACCCAATGACAAGGCAATAGCCACAACAAATCCCATATTTCGATTCCAGATCCCTTCCAGGAACTGCCGGCCCAGGCCAGGCCAGGCGAATATATATTCCACGACTGGCAAAATGCTGATGGAGAAACGCAGGGAAACACCAATTACAGTTAAAACCGAGACAGCCAGATTCTTCAAAGCATGAACAATAACGGTGCGCGAATATTTCAAGCCTTTTGCATATGCGGTGCGGATATATTCTTCCCCCATGATCTCGTTAAGGCTTATGAATGTTACTCGAGTGATCTGGGCTAAAGGACGGGCAGTCAAGATGATCACCGGGATAGCAAGGTGTTTAAAATCCCAGGCGTATCCTCCCATACTGACCAATTGATTTCCGAAAGTGATCGTGTACTTTATACCCAACATCTGCAGGATAACGGCCAGGAGAAATGAGGGGGCAGATACACCAAGCAATGTCAATACGAGTATTAGATACTCCCAGCGGCTCTGAGAAGCCAGGGCAGCCACTCCACCAAACAGGATTCCCAGCACAGCCGCTAAAGCAAGCGAGATACCTAATAGGCCAAAGCTGTTTTTATAAGAGTCCCATAGGATCCCACTGATTTCCCGATCCCCTGATATCATGTGGGCTTTTCCCAGGTCTCCCTGGATCAAACCACCCAGGAAAGTCAAACTGCTTGAGATGGCTTCTTTGATGGTTTGTTCAAGGTGATAACCAGGATTGGGACCATCCCAGTTAGCTGCCATTTCCAGGCCAAAATAAGTAACAAAAACAATGGCAAAACAGATCAATGCGATTGTTACGGCTGCTTGGGCAATGTCTAAACCAAGAGAGAGGACTCGTTTCATAATATTCAGCTTGAGAAGGTGGGAAATCAAACATTTGTCATTATAACATTACAATATATTCGTCTGAGCAAATCAAAAAAGACCACCCGGAAGGACTACTCCTGAGGGATTATCGGCCGTCCTAATGATACGCCTTGACAGTAAAATCCGGATATGTAATAATCCCTTTACTCCTTGGCCTGCCCCCCTCAGGTCAAGGGGTATTTTTTTTGTTTTATCAGCTACAATATGACCAGGTGCCAGAAGTCGGTTCTTTGGAGGGTCTATGTGTGGAAGATTTACCCTGACTGTTTCCCCGGAAGAATTACAAGCAGCTTTTCCCAATTTTCATATCCCTGTTGATCTACCTCCCAGTTATAATATCGCGCCATCGCAACCCATCCCGGTCATCCCTAACGATAACTCAAATAATCTTGATTTCTACCATTGGGGATTAATCCCATCCTGGACCAAGGTCGAAAAATTGGGCAAGTTCAATTTGATCAACGCCCGGTCCGAGACCGCCGCAGAAAAACCTTCCTTTAAGAACAGTCTTAAAAGAAGGCGCTGCCTTATTCTGGCAGATGGGTTTTATGAATGGAGCAAATCGATCTCCGGGAAAGGGAAAACCCCTTATTATTTCACAATGAAAGACCAAAAACCCTTTGCTTTTGCAGGGCTTTGGGAAATCTGGAATTCCCCCGAAGGAGATCCTCTCAAGTCTGCCTGCATCCTGACAATAACCCCCAATGAATTGGTCAAACCCATTCATGACCGTATGCCGGTCATCCTCGCTCCAGAAGATTATGATACCTGGTTGGATCCTGTGGAGAACAAGGCAGATGTTTTTCAACCGCTTCTAAGATCTTTCCCTGCCGAGTTGATGCAAACCTATCCAGTATCGGCCTATGTGAACTCGCCAACAAATAACTCACCTCAATGCATTCAGGCCAGCTCATTCTTATGATCAAACCAGCGGAATCATTCCTCACCAGGACGCTCAGGGAATATCCCTGGGGAATAAAAATTACCCGCATCCTTGCTGCTTCGCTGGCAGCGGTTGATCCTGCTGCAGCAATAGATCGAGCTCTTCAAAGAGACGGGAATATATTATCTGTCGCTGGACAGGAGATCAAACTGGAAGATTTCAAGAATGTCTACCTCCTGGCAATCGGTAAAGCCGGCATTCCTATGGCTGTCGCTGCCGGAGATCTGGTCTCCGACCACCTATCCGGGGGAGCAGTCCTTAGCAAATCTCTAGATCCCGGTATTCCTGACGATTATCAGGAGAAGATCAAGTTGTATCAAGGGGACCATCCAATCCCCGATCAGAACAGTCTCAACTCAACCGAAGCAATCCTCTCGTTGTTTTCATCTCAAACCAGTAATGACCTGATAATCGTTCTGATCTCTGGTGGAGGGTCAGCTCTGTTTACCTCTCCTCAGACAGGGATATCCCTAAAAGATCTTCAGCAAGCCAACAAGATATTCCTGGAACGCGGTTTGAATATTCAGGAGATCAATACAATTCGGAAGCATATATCCCAGATCAAAGGGGGCCAGCTTGCCGGACATTTATATCCAGCCAGGACCATCTCAGTGATCCTGTCTGATGTGATCGGGGATCCAATTGATATGATCGCATCCGGGCCTACAGTTCCGGATCCATCTACCTATAATGATGCCCTGGCAGTCATCAGGAAATATCAGCTGGAGGGGTACCTGCCAAGCTCCATCAATACCCATCTGAAGGCCGGTGCGGAAGGAAAGATTCCGGAAACTCCCAAAGCGGGAGATCCTGTCTTTCAGGGCCAAACCAGCCTGGTGATTGCGGGCATCCAAGACGCTATGAATGGAGCCTTAGGGCAAGCTCAAAAAGAAGGCTATTTAAGTCAAATTTCACCCGATCCCCTGGAGGGAGAAGCCAAACTGGCTGGAGACCGACTTGCGAAAATCCTATGCCAATTAGAAACTTCGGAGTATCAAGAAGGAAACTGCCTGATCACAGGTGGAGAAACCACTGTTTCTCTCACGGGATCGCTAAAACCCGGCCGTGGTGGGCGAAATCTGGAACTTGCCCTTGGTGCAGTCAGGCAAATGTCCGGCCATAAAGGTCTGGCACTGATCACTCTGGCGACTGATGGAGAAGATGGCGTGACTGATTCCGCGGGTGCAGTTGTCACTGGGGAAACTCTAGCGCGGGCTGAAGAACTGGGATTAAACCCGGACGATTTCCTTGCCAGACACGATTCCTATACTTTTTTCAAAGCCCTGGATGATCTTCTGCTGCCGGGCGCAACCGGGACCAATGTTAATGACCTCTGTTTTCTTTTCAAATTCTGATTGAGGACACGATATGGTAGATAAACCGCTGGTACTAATGACCCATGATCTACCGGCTGATTGGATAGGGAATTCTCTGGATGAATATCAGATAATCCTGGGGGATAACACTCAACGTGGGATTGATAATAAATTGAAGAGATATCTACCTGAAGCATCAGGGATAATCTGTCTTCTGGACGATCCGATTTCGACCGAAATCATCAACCAGGCTCCCCTTCTTAAAGTTGTCAGCAATATGGCTGTCGGTACAGATAATATTAACGTAAAATCGTGTACCAGTCTCGGAATCCCGGTTGGCCATACACCAGGTGTATTAACAGACGGGACCGCTGACCTAACTATTGCCCTGCTGTTATCTGTCAGCCGGCGGTTAGCCGCGGCCAATCAAGATGCCAGGGATGGAAAGTGGTCAAGCTGGGAACCAACAGGTTGGCTCGGCAGGGATCTTAAGGACGCGACCGTTGGCATCATCGGGTTAGGGAAGATCGGGACGGCGGTTGCGGAAAGATTAA
>JAGHAU010000059.1 GCA_021161345.1 Anaerolineales bacterium
CTGTGGAGAGGACACACAAGGAGCTGTTTCTTCCGATGATATCCAGAAAGCCCTGGATTTTCAGGAGAACAGCCCTACCCATGCCCGGGCTTTAACCCGGGTTGCCGCGCCGGATGATCCTATCCGTTTCCAAGTAGAAAACGCGCTGGGTTCTTACACTCCACGTTCGGTTTATGCCCTGTTCACTGTCTTGAACAAACTAACCGGGTCCAACCTGCCAGCAGAAGAAACCAATCTCCTGGAAACCCTCCTGCTGCATGCCTTTTATCGCTGCAGCCAGCCGCTTGATCCCCTGGGTCAGGATGATGAAATCGATGAATTCTATCGAGAAGAAAATGTCTGGTTTGCCCTGGAGGAAACACTGGATATTTGGTGCGGGGAAGAAGATTCCCTGCCAATCACAACCTGGCCCACCCTACCTCCCCAAAGTGGCGGTATCTGCCTGTTCCCTGGGCGGATCAGAGAGTTGATCCCGCAGCTAAGTGACATCCAGCTGCAATCGGTAGTGATGATTTTTCCCAAACCCACCCCATCCTTTTGGGCGCTTTCTGCCTTGTGGACCGGTTGGTTATGGGGGCAGGAAGCCGCCGCCCCCCTGCGCAGCATTCTCAGCATCAAGAAATTTGACTGGCCCTGGTTGACCAAAGCCATAGAACTCACCTTATCCGAAATCCATGAAATTCTACCTTCCGGAATTCCCTGTTTTGGATTGCTGCCTGAAATCGAAATCAAGTCCCTTCTGGCGGCTGTCAGCGCAGCTTCCAGGGCTGGATTTAAACTTGACAAGATTGCCCTGGATCCTGATCTTTTGCTGGGGGAAACTTACTGGGTCTCCCAAAAGGGAATCTTTGACCTCAAACCTTCCTTAGACTATCGGGAAATAATCCGCACAGCCGGATTCAATCTACTGCAGGAGGCTGGCGAACCAAAACATACACTGTCTATCTACAGTACAGGAATGATCAGCCTAGTAGCAGAGGGCTTTCCCGGGAAAGATCAGGATCCTGACCAATATTTCCCCCAGCTGCTGAAGGATTATGAGGACAATATCGCCTATCGCCAGGGTTTTCTTCATTACCCTGATTCCGAAAACTGGTGGCACCAGGAACTTAAGTCCTCCTCTTCCCCTCAATCAGACATGGTGGAACAACAGATAGTCGAATTATTGGTAAAAACAAATAACCCAATTCCTGAACGGGATATCTTCCAGCATATCTATCAAAATTTCCCGACCCAACTCACACCGCGTGAAGGCTTGATCCTGGCCTGTTTGGAATCTTACGCCCAAATCACTCCTGGCCCGATCTCCAGCTGGCAATTAAAGCCCAACGAAGATCCGGTCCGGCGAGTGCAGGATCTGGAAGAGATCGAGCACCTGTTATTGGGGATCGGGGAAGAACTGGGTTATACAGTCAATAAAAAATCCGCTCCCGGCAGGGTTATTCACCTGCAATGGGACAAAAATGGTTCTTCGAAGTGCAGTTTTTTCATATCCGCTTCAGGTTTGCTGGGAAGGCTGCTGGAAGAGCAGAAAAACTGCGCTGATCCTCGCTGGATCATTTTACCGGGCAGCCGGGCCGGTCTGATCCATTACAAACTGAAACAAAATCCTCCTCTGTCTGAGATCATCGAGCAAGGATGGGGATTGGTGAAATTCCGCCATATCCGCCGATTGGCAGAAGTCAGGGGGCCGAACTTCCTGGACAGGCTTGATCTGGATCCCTTCCAATCTGATTCGCCCCAACTTCCCATGATCTAGTTGTAATAGGTTCCGCGGGAGCGGCAGCTCGTGTGACCATCAGAACCGGGAGAGTTAGCACTCTCCCTCGAGCATAGCTCATCCAGGCTCCGCGGGATCTGCAACACACGCGATCATCAAACAAAAAAGAAGCCTGGACAATAATGTCCGGGCTTCTTATATTCATAAAAGGATCACAGCTATGGTGTTGGTGTTGATATTGGTGTTGGTGTTGGTGTTGGTGTTAATGTTAGTGTTGGTGTTAGTGTATGTGTTTCAGTCGGCGTAGGAGTAGCGCTCGCATCCGGCGTCAAGGTGATCGTGGGAGTCAATGTTTCCGTTAGTGTTGGTGTAAACGTTGGAGTCGGCGTCGGTGTCGGCACCTGGATGTTGATCCGAATTCTTTTCTCAGCATATCCATCATTCAAACCGGTCATATACAACCTCAAAGTTACCCATCCACTGGGAAGATCACTGATATCCCAGGATAAGATCTCTGAGATAGACGTCACAGGTTCGCTGATCTCCTGGAGAACTTTCCATTGGACCGGATCTGTACCTGGTCCATAATCGAGCCGGGCGTCCTTAAAAGCGCTTGTCGCATCAATCCGGGCAAATACATCTATGGGGCTGATAATGAGGATATCCTCGTTCCGTGGAGAACCAAAATCTAATAAAGGCCTTGAATCAGCGGCAGCACAAAGCTTTGTTTCATCGATAATATAGGGTTTTTTAGTCAACCCCATACTTTTTGCCCATTTTTTGCCCACTTTGTCGTTTTTCAGCCATTTCTTTGCCCAGGGGTCATTCACATGAATACCCAATTTTTCAGTATGATAATCCCCGCACTCAGAAGTCCATAATTTATTTGTCCAGGTATCGACGACTACTTCTTCCCACAGGTCCTGGTCGCTGGGCAGCGGTGGTTGGTCAGCAGCGAAATACTCACTGCGCTGGCTGGGACAGTACTTGGATGGTTCAGTTCCAGAGATTGAACAGATCACACGCTCGATTATTCCTGCTGGCCTTGAAAAACTAGTCGGATTTCCGCCCGTTAATTGCTGAATGCCCTGCTGCATTACCTCCGCCCAAATCGGCGCTGCCCCACTCAATCCTGTTGTATCATGCATAGGGGTGTAGTCTGCATTACCAACCCAAACCCCAACCGCCAGATCCGGAGTATAACCGAGGGTCCAATTATCACGAAAATCATTGGTGGTACCGGTCTTGGCCGCAGCCTTAAATGGCAGGTTGATCACCGGGCTGGTGCCAAATCCTGGAATGCGGGCATTGGTGTCCGAAAGGATCGACGAGATCAGGAAAGCGTGTTCAGCCCGAATAACCTGTTCGCCAGCTGGCTGCTGGTATTCATAGATCAGATTACCCTGATAATCCTCAATCCGGAGGATAGCCACTGGTGGTACCTGCCTACCCCCATTCGCAAATGTTGCGTAGGCGCCTGTCAGGTCCAGTAAAGTCACTTCTCCCCCTCCCAGGGTTAGAGCAAGTCCATAATCATTCCTGTTAAATGTGGTTATGCCCAGGCGCTGGGCAAAGGGTATCAATCCCTCTTCTTTTTCCGTATCAGGGTCATCATATATGCCTACAAAATCAAGGGTTTTTACAGCAGGGATATTATAGGAATTGGCCAGAGCTGTGCGTACAGTGACCGGACCATGGAATTTTTCATCATAGTTGATCGGCTCATAGGGATCACGGGGATCGTTGGGGTCCCCGGAGGGAGGAAATTTCGATGGCACATCCCAGATCAATGTTGCCGGAGTCCAGCCTTTTTCAAAAGCTGCTACATAAGTGAGCGGTTTGATGGATGATCCGGGTTGGCGGGGGTTTACCGACATATTGATCTCACCCTGGATATCCTTATTATCAAAATCTGCCGAGCCAACCATGGCCAGGATCTCGCCGGTGTTTGGCTGAAGAGCGATCAAAGCCCCATTGGTTACATGTTTTGACTCCAGTATTCCCACCTGTTCTCTAACAACAGACTGGGCAAGATCCTGCAGAACCGGGTCAAGGGTCGTATACACCGTGAATCCAGAGCGGTAGATAGTTTGCGGATCATAAGTATTTTCCAGGATGGAAGTGATGTAATAGACCCAGTGGGGATGATGCATTTCCCATATAGGCGCCTGGAAATCATAATTCTTGATCTCTTCCGCTGCGGAGGTGGCTTCCACCGGACCAACGCAAATCGGCCGCTGATTATTGCTGACCTGAATACAGCCATGTTCCAGGCTGGTTTGGTACATCAAAACCAGCACACTTTCCTGCCGTCTAATCGTCGCATCCCGATTGGTATAGATGTCATAAACAGCGGGAAGCTGCGGTAGACCGGCCAGGAAAGAGGCCTGACCCAGGGTCAGGTTTTTCGCTGAGGTATTAAAATAAGTTTGAGCAGCCGCTTCCACACCGTAGGCCAAATTGCCAAAATTGATCTCATTCAAATAGAGCTCAAGAATCTCATCTTTGCTGTACTGGCGAGTGATTTCGGCTGCCAGGATAGCTTCCCTCAATTTCCGGATATATGTGCGGCTGATCTGTTCTTCAGGAGCAAGCACCAGCATTTTTGTAAGCTGCTGGGTGATGGTGGAAGCCCCCGATACAATCTGGTCGCTGATCAAGTTGTAATAAAATGACCGGGCAATTGCCATCACATCATAACCGGGATGGCTGTAGAAATTTGAGTCTTCTGTAGCAATCGTAGCCGCGACCAGGTAGGGTGAGATCTCGTCCAGGGGAACATAGGTTCTTTTACCCGCGTTGGGATCAACGAGCTCATACAGAATATTTCCTTCCCGATCCAGGATGCGGGTTGTTTCAAACTGGGCCGCCTGTTCCCGTAAATCCTGCACTTCAGGCAGTGTGGAAGCGATCCGATTGTAATAATAGACAGCCAGGGAGCCACCAATGATCGCTATCACGATTCCGATGAATAGGCCGATCACCAGCATACGCAGCGCACATCCCCAACCCTGCCCTCTCGATAAACTTCCAGGACCACTGTTCTTCCACCATTTCATAAATTTTGATTGGGGTTGAACCGGGATAGTCCTCGATCTGTTTATTGAAGCTGGAGAAGTTCTGCCTGGCGAAGGCGGTTCATCCATCCGCCGCGGCAAAGGCATTCCGCGTTCATCCAGAGCAGGAGGTGGAGTAAAGGGAGTTGATCCCAAAGAAGGCGGCGGGGTGTCATCCAGCGGTGACCGCTTTTGCGGGGCAGGTTTATTAGCTGCTTCTTCCTGCTGATCTTTCCCTGGTTGAAATTCCCCTGGCAGATGAGCTTGTGTTCGCTGATAAGATACAGGTCTTCTTCGGGCAGAGCCTATTGCTCTATCCAAGGGATTATCTCCCCCGGAGGGTGGATATTCTGTGGGAGATTTATCGCCCGAGAAATCAAAAGCATCCTCTTTAGGATGTTCTTCAGCGTCTTCTGAGTTGTTTATCAGGTTATTTAAACGATCCTCTGGATCCAGGGAATTTTTTGAGTCACTCATAATATTCAGACAGTTTTATTGTGCCCGTAATCTAATCTCCTCGTTCTGGAGGTATTCTAGCATAAATTAAGGTTTCCAACCCTCTGCGGATTGAGATTTCAGTCCTGTAGAACCGTCTTAAAGGAAATGATTGACTGGACTCCAACCTGACTTTAGAATAGATGATATGAAACCCAGAACCTGGAACAGACCTCTTCCGAAGAGATTTCTCCTGGGAGGCGAACAACGCTTCTCTTCAGATCGCCCGCAGCTCAACCAGGGCTGGATTGTGCGCCAAACAGCTGACAAACCCCCATTTCCTTCAGTGGGAATCCTGCCGGAAACCCCGGGGATGAAATTCCAATTTTACCTCCACTTCAATGAACATTCCTTACCCCAGACCGATCGTCTGAACTTTGACTCAATTCCAATTTTAGAGGATTTTTCGTGGGATTGGATCGAATTCAAAAACCAACCCCTAAAAGATCTGGTTGTCAGATCCCTCTACTGGGCTCCTGATTCCGAAGTGATCTGTGGGGAAAGCTGGATTAACAATCCAACCGACAGTCAGCGGTTTATTACTCTGGACCTGGTTTGTTTACTTCAATCCCAAGGGGCTGGAAACCAGATCTTCCTTGAGAAGATTAAAGGCAGGCCTGTCCTGACCGGCTCGCTTGGAGATCAACACCTGGTCCTGTTCCTGGCTGGCAATCCAGGGGTCACAGAAGATCCCTTTCCCATACTACAAAATGAAATCTCATTATCTCCCCATAGTGAAGAAAAAGTTCAATGGATCTGCGCAAGATCAGATACAAATAATAAAGCTCAGGAATTATTGAAAAGTGTCCTCCAGCTTGATTGGTCAGGAGAGATCTCTCGTCGTAAAGTTGCCCATCAGAGCCAGGTAGAGATCACAACAGGAGATCCAGATTGGGATTTTATCCTGGCACTTTCTCAGAAACAGGCCCAGCTGATTTACCACCAGATAAGTACCCGGGAAAACCTCAAAACTCCTCATGGGGCTGAATTAACTCCAATCCAGGCATTAATGCTCCTTCAATCACTCGAAAACCAGACCCCAGAAAAGATTATAAGAATTCTCGATCTGATATTCAAGGAAAGTATTGAGCCTGAACTTGAGGGAAGGGACCCAGATCAAGGCCTAATATCTACCATTCTGGCGGGAGAATTGCTGTGGCAGATCCACCAAATGGGTTTTGCGAAGAAAATCTGGTCAAGTTACCTTCCAACAGCAGCTGGATGGATGGAAAACTGGTTCTCTCCCAATTTGGACAAGGACGGAGATGGCATCCCTGAGCTAACACATCCCTGGATATTGGGTCTGGCTGGATCGAATACTGCTGTTGTTTTGCGTTCTGCAAGCAGTTTTCTTCCCTATCCATACCTAGAATCTCCCGGGCTGGGCGCCCTTTTGTATAATGACCTCTGCAAAATTGATGATCTAGCAGAAGTTGCCGGATTCCTTTCTGATTTTAACTTTCTAGAGAAAAGAGAAACCATCTTGAACTTCCTGCAGAAATCTTGGAACCCAGAGAAAGGAGAATATCAAAATCGTGACAGCCGCAGTCATGCAGCTATAAACAGATTTAATATAATTGATGAACTACAGCCGGGATTGAATATCCTTCGAGTAGATTTTCCGCAGCCTGCCCGGATAGGGATCATTCACCACAGATCAACTGCAGACCGCCTGCCAGGAGATTACAGGGTCATCTGCCACGGCCTAGACTGGCATGGAAATTACCGGATCGAAGAACTTTCCTCGGTGAATTTTACCTGGGGAGAAAAGTTTGATTTGGGAATCTCTGAAGGTATCTATTCAAAACTAGATTATTGTATTCTGAAAGGGGAAGGCCAGAAGGGAAAAATCAGCCTTGTGGTTCCCTCGACTGCGAATAAAGACATCACCCAGGCCCTGCCCTTCTGGGCAGGCATTGTTCCAGACGATCAAACCCGGGATTTTATTGAAAACCTGCTGCTGGATCCAAACCGGTACTGGTCCCCTTATGGTTTCTGTACTTCTCCGGATATCGGAGAAACATCCATTCAGCTTCTCTGGAATCTACTCCTGGGGCAATCTTTACAAGAACATGGCAGGAGTGAGCAGGCGGCAGAGCTGATCGGACGCTGGATGGCCGTTATCATTCCTGCTTTTAAACGATCAGGATGTTCATTCCCAGGCTATCGAGTCAACACTGGAGAGGGAATTGGTTTAAAAGATAGCCTGGAATCTCTTTTCCCGGTGAGATTCTTTCTGCAGGTGCTTGGGGTAAATTTTTTCCAGGATGGCCGACTCACGATAGCAGGAAAAAACCCCTTTCCCTGGCCTGTCACACTAAAGTATAAAGGTTTGAAAATAATACGGGAAAGTGGTCAAACAACTATCATCCGATCAGGGAAAGAGACTCTTATTCTTACTGATACAGATCTATTCCAAATTAATCTCGACTAAGCGCTTTCGATGAATTTTTCAGCCTGATAAATTTCCACATCCAGGTGGTTATCCTTCCAGGCTGCTTGATCCAGTCCCATTTTCAGACACAATCTCCCCAAAAACAGCTCTGGTTCTGCCAGCTGCTCCCAGACCTGGGGGAGAAAAGTGGCTCTTCTGGAATTTTGCCTGAGGATCACTCCATCGATCCCTGGCCGTAATTTATTCAACAGGTCATCCGGGGTAGAATACTCCAATCTTTCCGGGTTTGTCAAACGGGAGACTTCAATTTTCAGAACAGAAAACTCATCAAGCGTGAGCCCTGGAAAACGAGGGTCATGAAATGCAGCCCCAACAGCTCTATCCTGGACATCTTTGATCAACGGCTGGGATGCTTCGATGGATCCGATACAGCCCCTCAAGACCCCATTCATGGTCAAAGTGACAAAACATGCCCCTATTTCAGTTATGCCAGGGGAGTAATCGTCCAAATTAATGGGGGGATCAACTTCCCCGTTCAGGTGGTTTTCAATTGCTTGGCGGGCTGTCTTGATAAGGATCTGGCCTTCCCGGGGAGTAAGTTTTTTGGTCATAATCTTGCACCTTAGTAAGACATCAACTTTATGGAATTTGGGCCTTTTTGGGGCTAAAATCGATCAAAAATTAATAAAAAAGATCAATTCTGCCCCATTTTAAGCCTATTATTAGCCTGTTAAGGGTATCCTGACAGCTATGTTTTACTGTTTCTATACGAAAAGTACGGTAAAATTAAACTGGATTCTGAATACCTTTTATCAGTATTATAACGGAATGAAACCACAAATTGATCCTCACGGAAGTCAGCCGGCCAACGGAATGGTGAGTAAAACCACCAAAGGTATACTCAACGTTTTACTGGCTGCCATCCTCTCCGCTACATTATTTACCGCTCTGCCCGCCACGGGCATCGGGTTAAATTCATCTCCCTTCCAGTCTAAAAATGGCAGCGGGGAAGGTGCCAACGCGACAACTCCCCAGATAAGCCTGCATGTTGGATTGGTGGTTGGCCATTGGGGCCATGGTGATGATGTAGGTGCAGTCTGCTCCGAAAGCCTGGGAGGTTTTAAGGAAGTGGATATCAATTACACCATCGCTGATCTAACTCGCCAATATCTGGAAGCTGAGGGTGTCCAAGTTGATATGTTAATGGAATTTGATTCACACCTGGATGGATACATTAGTAATGCCCTGATCTCTATTCATGCCGATACCTGTGAATACATCCCAGAATTAGGGACCGGGTTTAAAATTGCTGAAGCAGCGGATAACAAACGTCCTGAGCAGGCCGCCCGCCTGATGGCCTGTCTCAAAAACCGCTATGGCGAAGCTACTGGTTTAAGGTATGACCACCGCATCACCGATGATATGACCAGCTATCATGCCTTTGGAGAAATAGATCCAAATACTCCTGCAGTGATCATCGAAACCGGATATATGAATCAGGACCGGGAACTGTTAACTCAAAACCCAGCCCTTGTCGCTCGCGGTATCACAGCTGGAATTATGTGCTTCCTGAACCGGGAAGTGATTTCACAAGAATAAATATGTCCCAAAAATTGCCAGAAGCTGCATTCGAAGCATTAAATGAGGCCAAGTACGCCCTAAATAGAGGCGAACTTCAACGGGCCCGGCGTCTGGCATTAAAAGCAGTCAAGCTGGCACCGGATTTTGAAGAACCCTGGTTATACCTGGCATCAGTCTCGTCCCCGGAAGCCAGTATTTCTTACCTAAAAAGAGCTTTGGAAATTAACCCTGCCAGCATCCAGGCCAAAAAAGGTATGCATTGGGCCATTCAGCGTTTCAGGAAAACAAATCCTGGTCAAAAACCTAAACGCGTAAAACTGCCTGTTCCCATCGCCAAAGAAGCCCTGACATCTAACAAGCCAGCTATTCTATCGTGGTCCACAATTGCCGTGATCCTGATAGGTGTATTGCTGATCTGGCTCTGGACCCCAAAATTCTCATTTGCCCTGCCCAACTTCCAAGCCACAGCCCAAACGACTCTGTCTGCCCAGGAGAATGTTCGCAAGGTCACATATACACCCACACCGACCAATACCCCGACCCCTACCCCAACGCCGACCAATACACCAACTCCCACCATCACGCCGACTCCAAAACCAACTCCGGTACCAAATACCTATCCTTCTTATATCAAATCGGTCTTACCTTCCGGCGTTTACCCGGATGAACGCTGGTTTGATGTCAACTTGTCAACCCAGCGCATGTATGCCTATGACGGCGATAAATTGATCAAGACCTTTATAGTTTCAACCGGTCTTCCTGGTACGCCAACCGTCACCGGACGTTTCCGGGTATATGTCAAATACACCTCAACCCTAATGACCGGCCCCGGTTATTATCTCCCCGGAGTACAGTGGACCATGTACTTCTATAGTTCCTATGGCATTCACGGTACATACTGGCATAATAATTTCGGTTATCCCATGAGCCACGGCTGTGTAAATATGAGAAATGAAGACGCCGAATGGTCATTCAATTTTGCCAGCGTGGGAACACTGGTTAACATCCATTACTAAATATGAGCCAGAAATTCACCAGGAAGGACTTCTTGAATCTAAGCGGGATGGGGGTTGTCAGCTTGATTGGCAGCCAATTGAACCCTGTCCTGAATATATACGCCGGCCAGCAAGGAAGAGTTATTTACGAGCGGATCTATACCTACAAAGAACCCTCTTTTAACAGTGAGCGCGTCCGGATCCATTGGAAAGATTCAGTCTTTCCGATAAGCAATGTTGTGCTTGGTAATGGCGAACCAGAACACAACCGGATCTGGTACAAAGCTGGCACAGAAGGATATGCCCACTCTGGGGGTGTTCAACCGGTTCGGACAGATCCAAATCCTGTTATCTCTGATATTCCTGAGGGAGGACTGCTGGCGGAGGTCACAGTCCCTTATACAGATGCCCTCTGGACCCCTGGCGAACGCTATCACGTAGCTTATCGCTTTTATTATGAGACCACCCATTGGATCAAAGGTCTGGTAAATGGACCCGACAGCATCCCTTATTATCATATCCTGGAAGATAAATGGGATCGATTATTATGTCCCTGCCGCCCATTTACGGATTATCCCTGAAAGCGAACTGAGTCTGATTTCTCCGAACGTCCCCAGCATTTTCAAGCGCATAGAAGTCCATACTAAAACCCAAACAGTGATTGCATTTGAATATAATAAACCGGTGTATATGGTCAAAGCCGCAACCGGCGCTGATTTCAGCACTGGTAAATACCTCACCCCTGCAGGGCATCACATCACAAACTACAAACGCCCCTCCCGGCATATGGCAGCAGGCAACCTGGCCTATAATGGTTATGACCTGCCGGGGGTACCTTGGATCATATACATCACCGAAAGCGGAATTGCTTTCCACGGCACGTACTGGCATAACGATTTCGGGAAAGCCCGCAGCCACGGTTGTATCAACTTGCCGTCAAAAGCTTCAAAATGGCTCTACCGCTGGACTTTACCAAGCGTTCCCTATACCGAGCAATCTACTTATAACGTCTCCGGCACACATGTAGATATATCTAAATAGCCGATCTGAATGGAATCCCCCTACTGGGGTGAATCAAGCGATTTAATATAATTCTTATTGTTAACAAGCTTCAGGCATCATACAATTTACGGGTAGCGATTGATCATTAGTTTAGGAGTGATTAGATTTATGCCCTCAGGACCCCTATTTGCCGGATTGGTATTTGACGAAGATGACCAGCTGGTAGAAACCACCTTTATCGGATCAGAGCCCTGTTATGTTGTTGATGACGACGGTTTTAAGAGACATATCCCATCTGCTGATGTTGACTGCCAGGTGTTGAGCCTGCTGCAGGATGGAATCGAAGGCCACGAGGAGGTCATCAGCGAACAGGCAGCAAAAATGTCCGGCCAGGACGATATCTTCTCCCGGGCAATTTTCCTGGAACAATTGAAGAATATCGACCGCCAGTTCGATCAGCTCATCGAACAAGGCCTGCCGGAAGAAGGTCGGGCTTATATGGGCATGACTGGATTTAAAATTATCATCAACCATCACGGTGAAGTTGTTGATGTAGAGCAGCCAGGCATGATCGCTGAGGACGAATAGGCGCAGCTATGGAAGAACCAGATATCATCTCCGTAAATGAAATAGATTTCGAAATTCAAGTCCTGGCTTACTCGGATCGATTGCCGGTCCTGGTCAACTTTTGGGCCAGCTGGGATGAAACCTGCAAACGGACCATTACCCAGCTGGAATCCCTGGTAATGGATAATCCCGGGCGGTTCCGCCTGGCCACGCTGGATGTGGATAAAAACCCTCTGCTGACCGGGCGTTATCAGGTTCATACCGTCCCGACATTGAAAACCTTCCAAAATGGAATGGTCACTCACCAGCTTGAAGGCCTTCAAACCAAATTGCAGCTGGTTGACTATGTCAGGAGCTTTGCACCAGGTCCTGATAATCTGCTGCTGGAAAAAGCGGCCAGTTTCCTGGAATCCGGCCACTATGAGGACGTGGAGGAAACCTGCCTGGAAGTGCTGGAAGAAAATCCTGGAAATCCCGGCGCAAAGCTGCTGCTGGCCAAGAGCCTGATCTGGCAGGGAGAGTATCTTGAAGCGCTGACCATCATCCACCATTTTCCAGCCAGCACTGAATACCAGGGCGCAGAAAAATTAGGTCCGCTGGCAGAAGGGCTGCTGCAGGAATTTGATCCGGGGCAGCTTAACGAAAATGCCCTCGATCCTTATTATTACCGGTCCCTGCATTTGATCCAGAGCGGGAATATCGAAGCGGCCCTGGATGGATTGTTGGAGATCCTCAAACAGAATAAAGGCTATCGCAGCGGGGGACCAAGAAAGATCATCCTGGGGGTATTCGAATTGTTAGGGAATGACCATCCGCTGGTAATTGACTACCGCAGCCAGCTGGCAAACGCTCTTTTTTAATCCCATATTTTAGAATAGACCTTGACCCTATCCAGAGGATGGGTACAATTAAGGGCAGAGTCTGGGGCGGTGGCGGAATTGGCAGACGCAGGGGACTTAAAATCCCCCGGTTCAAACCATGTGGGTTCAAGTCCCACTCGCCCTACTCTAACAATATGGGGAAATTCCCTTCAGGAATCCTCATATTAACCAGAAGAAGCCTGCACTGCCGCAGGCTTTTTCTTATTTAACA
This sequence comes from Anaerolineales bacterium, assembly GCA_021161345.1. Lineage (GTDB taxonomy): Bacteria > Chloroflexota > Anaerolineae > Anaerolineales > UBA11858 > B10-G9. Next base: position 12,904 of record JAGHAU010000059.1, read on the forward strand.
TTCACTCACGTGCAATTGATATTCAATTTGAATTGATTTTAGGGAATCTATCGAACATAAGCCGGTTAATGATTTCTTATCTCTCTGGCTACTCACAAGACGTTATAGTTTTCCATTTTCAGATCCACCGATAGAGGTGTAGTAATCTCGTCCATCAAGTCAGCAATCCCATCTTGCATCAATGGAATCAAGTGACCCTAGATGTCCATGGTGATGCTGGGCTTGGCATGCCCCAGGCGTTTGGAGACCACGAAGGGAGGAGCACCATTGTTAAGCATCAATGAAGCTGCAGTATGCTTGAGGTTGTGGAAGTGCATCTGCTCAATTCCAAATCTATCAATCACCTGCTAAATAACTCCCGCCCTATTCTCTAACAACAAGCGGATTCATCCACTTTTTAATTTAATACTTGCCTCCATTTTTCTCAGTATTAATTGCCCCCAATCGGGTTTCAACGTACAAAATTGTTATACAGCCATGCTACAGCATGCAAAACGGTTAGGTGCCCTGATTAGTTGCCTAAATTTAATTAGTTTCCGCTATAATTAAATAGTGTGAATTTTCTTGATCTTCTACTTCATTTGAAGATCAGATACAAACTATGAACTATCATCACAGGCGCTTGGAAAAACCAGATCACAGCAATCCAGAACGCTGGAAGCTAAAATTTCAGCAGACCAGCTTGGGATTTGGTTTTTTCCCCGCGCTACTACCTTCTTGTACAAGTGATCTAATACCAAAGGGGGACTACTTTGGGCAGAGCGCCTCGCCCTGGGTTACGATCGGGTTTTCCCTGGCGGTCGGCATTATCATCATTTTCATCGTTTATATTTTGCTGCTTCGCAAGTCGATCCGCGATAAAACCAAATCCCTCCAGGAAAACGAGGAAAAATACCGCCGATTCTTCATGACCTCAAAAGATCCTGTCTTCATCACCACCAGAGATGGGAAATGGGTGGATGCCAACCAGGCAACCATAGATCTCTTTGGATATGATTCCAAGAAAGATCTGTTTGATACTTCCGTCAGCCAGGCTTATTTAAATCCGCACGAGCGCTCTGCACTATTGCAAGATGTTGTTCGCAACGATTTTATCAAAGATCTCCCTGTGGAAATGGTAGACAGACGTGGCAATATCCTGCACACACTTCTGACCACAACGGCAGTTACCAACAGCGAGGGAGAGGTCACTGGCTTCCAGGGTACCATTCGGGATAACACCAGCTGGATCGAAGCTGGAAAAAAAATGGATGAAAATCGGGAAACCCTTGAACTGGCAGTTACCGGCACCGGTGCAGGTTTGTGGGATTGGGATCTAAAGACCAATCTCATTATGATCAATGATCGGTTTGCGGACATGATCGGTTATAGAAAATCCGAGCTCTCTCCTTTAACAATTGATATCTGGGAGAAATTATCCCACCCGGGTGATCTGGAACAGTCCAATAAACTGATCCTGAAACATTTTGCGGGAGACCTCTACCATTTCCAGACAGAAATACGAATGAAACATAAGTCTGGCCACTGGGTCTGGGTTTTGAACCAGGGCCGAGTCGTTGAACGAAACCCTGACCGCTCCCCCATACGCATGGTTGGAACTACACAGGACATTTCAGAACGGGTACTGATCCGGGAAGATATTCAGAGTTTCGCAGACCAACTTGAGGCATTACATGTCGTCACAAAATCCCTGTCATCCGCACTCTCCCTGAAAGATCTTCTGGATCTGGTCCTGGTAAAGCTGGCAGAGATCTTATCCTTTGACAGCGCTTCAATATTCCTGCTAGAGGATGGTGTGCTCCGAATTGAAACAGTCCACAATCATCCGCATCCAGAACTGGTCGTTGGTAAAACATTCTCAACTGATAATCAGCTCTTTCAGGAGATAAAAACCAAAAAGAAGCCCATAATTATAGACAATGCCATGCGCGACTCGCGCTTTCAGGGCTGGGGAGAAATGTACCATGTCAAAGGCTGGATGGGCATTCCCCTTATAATCAAGGACAATTTTATTGGCTATATCACTATGGATAGCAGAAAACAATCTGCGTTCGGCTCCCAGGAAGCCAAACTAGCCAACCTATTCGCATCCCAGGCAGCTCAGGCCATCCACAATGCCCGCCTGTATGAACAACTGAGCATTCATGCATCATCTCTGGAATCGAATATCCAGGAAAGAACCAAAGAACTGACAAAAATGGTGGATCATATGGCAGGGCGAGAAATTCGGATGGCTGAATTAAAGGATGTCATTGATAAGCTTCATCAGCAGCTAAAAGACCATGGTATCGAGCCATCAGTCCAAGATCCGCTAAAAGACCTGGATTATTTTAACTCATGAACACAGATAATTTTTCTTCAAAAATTTCAATTTTTATTGAGCGGATTATTGAGAAATATATCAAGATCCCCCAACTGCCAGACCCCAATCAATATCGAGTGGCAGAGACTCTTCATACCCTATCATCAATCATCCTGTTGATTGGTTTAGCTACAATCAGCATTACACCTTTCGTATTTTCCAACATAGTTTATGGTTTGTCTATCACGGGATCGATCTTGGTTATCATCCTCCTGGTGCAGTACCTGAACCGTCGAGGGAAGGTAAAACTCGCGTCGCATATTTTCATCTACGCGATATGGATCGTTATTACCGTAATCAGTTTCCTGAGCAACGGTTTTTACAGCAGTTTTTTATTCGCTTACATTACGATCACAGTAATGGGAGGATTGATCTTGGGCGGTATGGCCGCCTACCATTTTGCCGGAATCAGCATCCTTTCGATATTTGTTCTCTTTTTTCTGGATTTCATGGGATTAATGCCGGCTCCCATACTCAGCTTTGCTCCAATCGCATTAATTATCATATCGATTGCGTCGATCTTCCTGGCAGCTTCAACCTTGATTCTTGTGATCACAAAGTACGAAGAAATTTTCAATGAACTGCTGGAGAAGGAAGAATCCTTATCCAAATCTAACAGAGATCTGATCTGGGAAATTCAAGCCAGGGAAGAAGCAGAAACATTACAAAAACAGAGTGATGATCAGCTAAAATCCGCCTTGATGGAATCTCCCTACCCCACCATGCTGCACATAGATAATGGCGAGATCATCCTGGTGAACACTGCCTGGATTGATAAAAGCGGATATTCCTCCAGGCAAATAGGGTCTATCGAAGAGTGGCTGAATAACTGTTTCCGTGAAAATTCAACCGAGATAGCGGATGAGATCAGCCAGCTCATTAAGTCACCTCAAATACAAAGAGAAGGTTTTTACCCATTGTATACCGAGGAGGGCAATATTCTAAATTGGGTGCTGCGCTGGACCCAGCTATCCAAACTTCCCGATGGCAGGAATTTAGTCCTCACTATCGCCTCAGATATGACCAGTCTGAAGGATGTGGAATCTGCCTTGCGAGAAAGCGAGGAAAACTTTTCCAGGTTCAGCTTGCTTACAAATGATGGGATATGGGATTGGGATCTTAAAACCGATGTCGTTCATTTTGATCCACTGTACTACACCATGGCCGGATATGAAATTGATGATTTTCCCCACCTTCTGGAAGAGTACAGAAAACGGGTTCATCCTGATGACGTTGAATTAGTCTTTAGCAATGCAGAAGATCATTTATCTGGTAAGATCGAGAGATTCTCAGTTGAGTTCAGATTCCTCAGAAAAGACGGATCTTGGCTTTGGGTCATGGGTAGAGGGAAGGTCGTAGAACAAGATCAAGATGGCAATCCCCTGCGATTCGTAGGTACGCATACCGATATAAGCGCCCAGAAAGCCGTCGAAGAGAAATTAAGCCAATATCAACTTCAGCTGGAAGATATCGTAGAAGACCGGACTCAACGGCTGAATGAGCGCATATTAGAAGTTGAAAAACTTAACGCTGCTTTGACTAATATCCTTGATGATTATCAAATAGCTAATGAAAAACTCTCGTCTATGAGCGCTAGCATAACTGATACCTATCAGGAGCTCGAGTCTTTCGCATATTCAGTATCAAATGATCTCCGAGTTCCGCTCAACAAGTTAAAAGAGTCCGCCCAAACTTTGCTCAAGAAATATCCATCCACGATAGATCAAACAGCCCTGGAGTGTATCGAAAGTGTAAATGATAATACCCGTTTAATGGATGATTTAATCGAAAATCTGACAGAATTATCCCTCCTGGGACGGCAGGAACTCAATCCGATCTCAATTAATATCTTTGCCCTGGTTGAGGACATCATCAATACTTATTCAGATCAGATTAAAAAACGCAAGATCAAGATCGATATCAAAGATCTTCCACCATGCTGTGCAGATGAAAACCTGTTGAAAATAGCGCTTCACAACCTGATCAGCAATGCAATCAAGTTCACCAATAAACAAAAAAAACCAGAAGTCACCATAGGTTATCAGCCCGATCAAACTGCTGATCGGGTGATATATTTTGTTAAGAATAACGGTGTGGGATTTAATATAGAGGATACAGAGAAAATCTTTGATACCTTCCAGCGCCTGTACAGCCAGAATGAGTTCCCCGGAAGCGGAATAGGATTGGCACTGGCCAAGAAGATCATCAGTCGCCATGGCGGAGAAATTTGGGTTGAAGCGGCGGAAAAAGATGGGGCTACTTTCTATTTTGATTTGGAACGCTCAGAATAGATA
>JAGHAU010000175.1 GCA_021161345.1 Anaerolineales bacterium
GCGATTTTGCAGGACAGAAATTACGGTCTGGAAATGAAAATTCTGGGCCAGTTATTTCCAGATGCTGGTTATGGGGGCAATTTTCGGAAATGGCTCTTTGAAAAAGAGATAATCCCCTACAACAGCTGGGGAAACGGTTCGGCCATGCGGGTCAGTCCAGTGGGTTTTGCTTTTAACTCTGAAAAAGATGTGCTTCGGGAAGCCAGGGCCAGCGCAGAGGTATCTCATGATCACCCCGAAGGTATCAAGGGCGCTCAAGCGGTAGCCCTGGCAATCTTTATGGCCCGGCAGGGATCCTCCAAAGATGAAATCCGATCCAATATAACAGCATCCTTTTTCTACGACCTTGAGCGAACTATCGAAGGGATCAAACCCGCATATCATTTTGACGTATCCTGCATGGGTTCCGTACCGGAGGCGATAATCGCTTTCCTGGATTCAACTGATTACGAAAGCGCTGTCCGCAAAGCTGTTTCCCTGGGAGGCGACAGCGATACACAAGCTTGCATCGCTGGTGCGATAGCCGAGGCTTTTTACAAATCCATCCCTCCCATTATCATCACGGAAGTGAAGAGAATACTTCCCCGGATCCTGTGGGAAATAATCGAGGATTTTGAAAAACTATATCCCAGTTGTGAATTGGGGGAGTAATTAATAGATTATCAATCCACGTCGTTATAGGTCCAGACCCGGTTGATAAAGAAATTCCAAAACATCACCACCACTACCGCGATGCCCAACGCAAAGGTATAACCCAAACGGTCAGCAGTGATTATTCCCATTGGTATAAAGGAAAATCGATCAAAAAGTTCTCTGAAGGGTTCTTCCAGGGAAGTGAAAATCGGGGTCCGGATCGCCAATCCGACCAGATTGACCAGGAAAAAGGTCACCAGCTGTCTGGATATAGGTTTGGAGCGGGAGTCCGGATAGGTCCAAACCCTGTTCCAAATGAAATTGCTGATGATCGCCAGGGTGAATGATACTGCCTGGGCCCATTCAGGTGCCAACGCAAATAGGCTCATCAGCAGGTGAAAAGAGCCGAAATCTACTACGGCGCCAAATGTTCCTACAACAACGAATTTTAGGAATCGTTCTCGTTCTTTGGGGTCTTTGATCAAATTCATTGAATTAGAGGTTTTCCTGGAAATAAGGAAGGGTCCTCGTTAATCCGTCATCCAGATCGATGGTCGGATTCCAACCCAGGATTTCTTGGGCCCGGGTAATATCTGGACGTCGCCGCTCTGGGTCCCCTTCCCCTCTTTTGTCAGGAAAGAAAACAAATTCCAGAGGGTTTTCCAGCAGTTGGTTAATAGTTTCGGCCAGTGCCAGAATGGACATTTCTGAGGGATTTCCGATATTAACCGGCTGGTGTTCATCGGATAATAAAAGGCGATAGATCCCTTCGATTAGATCATCCACATAACAAAAACTGCGAGTCTGGGAACCGTCCCCGTAGATAGTCAACGGCTGCCCGCTAAGGGCCTGCTTCAGGAAATTGGGCACTGCTCTGCCGTCATCCAGACGCATTCGGGAGCCATAAGTGTTAAAAATGCGTACGATCCGGGTATCGATCCCATGATAGCGATGATAAGCCAGGGTCAGCGCTTCCGCAAACCGTTTGGCTTCATCATAAACAGAGCGCTCACCTATAGGATTTACATGGCCCCAATAGGATTCAGGTTGAGGATGGACCTGGGGGTCACCATAAATTTCGCTGGTTGAAGCCAGTAGGAATTTGGCATCATAAGCCCGGGCCACACCCAGGCAGTTTAATGTACCTAATCCGCCAGCTTTCATGGTCTGGATGGGTAAATTGACGTAACCATAAGGGGAATTGGCATTAGGTGACGCTGGAGAGGCAAAATGCATTATCGCATCCAGACTGGAACCCGGTACATCAATGAATTCAGAAACATCGTGTTCAACAAATGTGAAATCATCATTATCGGCCAAGTGAGCCAGATTTTCCGGACGGCCGGTGACGAAATTATCCATTCCTATCACCTTATGGCCTTCCAAGAGTAGTCGATCACAAAGATGTGATCCTAAAAATCCCGCAGCACCAGTTACTAATACTTTCATTAAATCTCCTTTTTCACCAATCCAGAGCCCCAACCCTCCCATCGCCAGTGACCTGCCATGCATCTCCGGTTTCAGGATCCAGGATCCAGATATTTCCTTCATAAATAACTGCCAAGGGGTAATTTCCGCTGGCTTGTGTTGTTTGAGGCGACCAGGCTCCCCACCCCCGGGATGGCTGCAAACCAGGGCTGTCGGACGCCGGGAAAACCAGGCGCTGATTGGATCCATCCCGATCCATCAACCCGACCCTGTAATTACTGGTTGCGCTCTGTTCTGGAAAGATGGCTTGCAAATAGGCGACCTGGTATGAAGCTTCTCCAGTAGCTTTGGCTGTAATCGGGGAAGGCAGCGGGTATGCAAACATACCAACATCATATACCAGCGTTCTCACTCCACCGCCCGTTAGCGGGATAGCCACCAGGTCAAAAACCGGGGATTCCTCGTCAGCTTGGGAGCCCTCCTGGGACGCATGGTTGACTGAGAAGATCACATTTCCCAGCGGGCCCATTCCAATACCAGGCATCCAAGCCCAATCTCCCTGTGTTTTAAAGGGAATTATTTCCAGAAAAACCTCTTTTTCAGCTTCCTCATATGGGATGATGCCTATTTGATCCGGGCTGGCATATGCCACAAAATCTCCTCCGGGAGAGAACTGGAAATCAGTTCCCCACCAGCCATAAACGCCGCCATAATTGGTCTCCTGCAAAGTATTCACGCGCTGCGTCCAGCCATTTTCACTGAATACTTTTAATATCAGGTCGTTATTCGCCTGCCATCCCGGGGCGGACAATCGGGGTTCCACTGAAGAGAAAGCGAATTTTGGTTCAATACCCGGCACCCAATCAGCATAATGGATCACATTCAGCGTATCCAGCTCGATCAATAGGTTTTCGGGATCATCAAGGGCTACAACCCAGAGGGAATTGATGATATCTTCATCCTCTTCCGTGCGGGTGAATAACAACCATTCGCCATCCTCAGATAGTGAAAACACCCTGCCGTCAAGGTCCCCCACAGCTACCAGTAAGTAGCGGTTGGCAGTGGACTGATCCATGACCCAGGCATTGCCATTGGACAGATATACAAGCGGACTTGGCAAACCAACTGGAGCTATGGAAGATTGAACTCCGACCAGGATGATTTCATTGACTGTATCTTCCAGATCCAGGCTGCTGACTTCACTGAATGAGATTTCCTCGCCATTTTCAAAAACGCGCACAGAGATGATCTCCCTGATTCCGTTTTTCCCGGCCTGGAGCAGTTTTTCCTGCCCAGCCGGCAGATTTTCCGTAGGCTGGCGGATGACCTCAAAAGGTATTACAACCTGTTCGGTTTCAATACTCTCCTCGACCCTGATGACATGGATTTCTCCATCCTCTATCAAGGTCATCACAGCCGCTGGTTCAGAACGGTCATTACCATTCAGTGCAATCCCGGCTGTGCTCAATGTGTCCCCTGCTGTTGTACCAGAAGGAACAGTAATGGACTCCAGCCGGCCATCGACATCGATCTGGATCTGGATCTCTTCCTGTACAGATGGTTGGGAGAGAGTGGAGCAACCAGAACCTATCAAAACCAGGACACAGGCAATGAGGACGATCTTGTAAAAATGGTATAATCTCATGACAGTTTTTTGAATATCAAACCCACTAACAAAAGGGCATTTAACCCTCCTGGAAGACTCTAATTCCAGATTATAGCATGACAGAAGAAAAATACTCAGAGACGAATGAAAAGCAAGACCTAAGCCTGAGCGCGCTTGTAGAAGCGATCCTGTTTGTTTCCCCCGAACCCATCACTGCAGCCCAAATCTCCACCTTGCTTGAACTCACCCCCAGGGAGGTGAAAAATGCCCTGGAAGAACTGGATTCGCATTACCAGGGCAGAGGTATCCGCCTGCAGTATCACAAGAAAAAAATCCAAATAACATCAGCCCCTGAAGCAGCTCCTATCTTAGAGAATATGTTGGAACTTGAAACTACCAGCACCCTCAGCCAAGCAGCTTTGGAAACATTATCAATAGTCGCTTACCAGCAGCCTATCACCCGCCCGCAGGTCGACTCGATCCGCGGCGTTAACAGCGATGGAGTATTAAGGACTTTGCTGAACAAAGGTCTGATCGATGATGTAGGCCGGGCAGAAGGCCCTGGCCGCCCAATCCTTTACAGTACAACTACAGAATTCTTGAAACATTTTGGGCTTTCATCCTACGAAGAGCTGCCCCCGCTTGATTTTGAAGAAATCCAGCCAACCACGGATCCCAAGGTCTTAAAAGGATAGACCTGGCTCCAACCAGGCTTTTCACCTGTTATCCCAACCATCGGTATGGAAAATCGCCTCCAAAAAATTCTCGCCCAAGCAGGATATGGATCCCGACGAAGCTGTGAGGTATTGATCAGCGAGGGAAGGGTATCCGTGAACGGAAATACTGCTTCCCTGGGTGATAAAGCAGATCAAGAGCTGGACCAGATCACAGTTGATGGAATCCCGCTGACTTCCCCTGAGAAAATTCAGTACATAATGCTGCACAAACCCAAAGGCGTCTTGTCTACTGTCAGCGCACCGGACCGGCGACCAACGGTCCGTACCCTGATCGATCATCCTGGACGCATCTACCCGGTAGGCAGACTTGACCTCAATAGTGAAGGGTTGATCCTGATGACCAATGATGGGGTTTTAACACATCAGCTGACCCATCCCAGTTTCGAACACGAAAAAGAATACCGGATATTGGTCCATCCCCAGCCGAATGAAGGACAGTTGAACACCTGGCGAAAAGGAATGACACTGGAGGATGGAAGCCGTACTCAACCAACCCGGACCAGAATAGAACATAAAGATCCAGCAGGCACATGGATGCGGGTTATACTTAAGGAAGGAAAAAATCGCCAGCTTCGCAGAATGGCCGAAAGCAGTGGACTGACAGTAAAACGCTTGATCAGGGTCAGAATAGGCAATCTGGAATTGGGAGATCTGCTCCCCGGTGAATGGCGAGAACTAACCGGTGATGAGATCAAACAAATCCAAAGCCTAATCACCAAAAAAGGATAATTATGGAAACAGGCAGCGATCAAAAGAAAACTTCCTGGTTGGATAAACCAGCTTTCAACAACCTCAATATCTCCTGGGAAATGATCGTTTTTGGGATCATTCTCCTGCTGGCAGTCCTTTCTCGTTTTTATGATCTGGGAGCCCGGGTTGTCAGTCATGATGAAACCTCCCATGTATATTATGCCTGGCGATTGTTTAAAGGAATGGGCTACAGC
>JAGHAU010000058.1 GCA_021161345.1 Anaerolineales bacterium
ACCGGAGAACGTAATTAATCCTTATTTGTCTAAAAAGGACCTTGGTGAGATAAAGACTGTCTTTCCTCTGGAGAAGTTCTTCATTTATGGGCATGCAAGGTCAGGAACAACCTTATTAGCTCGCCTGATCCGTATTCACCCAGAGGTGCATTGTAATTACCAAGCTCATTTTTTTACCCGCCCGCCAACGATCCATTCCCTGGTTGACTCCCCGATAGTCCGGGAATGGCTTTCCCGGCCGGAAAATCGCTGGAATCAAGGCAAGGATCTTTCTCCTGTAATAATGCGGATAGTTGCGGATTATTTAATGGAAAGGGAAGCTAGGAAATTAGGGAAATCCATAGTCGGTGATAAAAGCCCAAATAATATTTTTGATGGGAAATCTGTTCATAAACTGTACTCAATCTATCCAGATGCCAAATTGCTGTACATAGCCAGAGATGGGAGAGACACAGTTTTATCTCAAAGATTCAGGGCTTTTATCGATTTTCAAGAGGAACTAGGTGATGAAGACAGCAGGATCCGGGAGGATTTTATCTACCATCCGGAGCAGTTCCTGGATGGCAGCCGATCATTATTCACTCGCCGGAGTTTAATCCATGGAGCCCGGAGTTGGGTGCGCAATATTGAGGAAACGGAATCTGTCGGAAAGGACAGATTCGGAGAGAATTATTACAGTCTCAAGTATGAGGATCTGATCTTGAATACTTTGGAAGAAATGGATCAAATCTGGGAGTTCTTGGATGTGGAGTTGGATTTCCCAAAGAAAGAGGAAACAATCCAAATCGAATTTACCAAGAACCCTGATGCCGATTGGCAGCGCCATCAAGAGCGAGATCTTGTAGCGAACCTGAAAAAAGGAAAGAGCGGCAGCTGGAGGGAGATGTTCACAGATCAGGACAAAGAGATCTTTCAAGAGATAGCCGGTGATACCTTGATTGCCTGGGGATACGAAACGGATTAAATTATGAAATTTCTGATAGTAGGATTTGGATCGATCGGACGCAGGCATTTCCAGAATCTTTTAAACCTGGGTGAGAAGGATATCCTTTTTTACCGCACACATCAAAGCACGCTGGAAGATATTGAACTGTCTGATTATCAGGTTGAGACTGATTTTGAATCAGCTTTGGCACAGGAGCCGGATGCAGTCATCATAACCAACCCCTCGGCACACCATCTGGATGCTGCTATCCCAGCCGCCAATCAGGGATGCCATATATTATTGGAGAAGCCGATCTCCCATTCCATGAGTAGAGTGGAAGAATTCTCAAAGACGGTCCAAGAGAGCGGTTCTAGAGTCCTGGTAGGATTTCAATTCCGGTATCATCCTAATTTGATAAAGATCAAGGAATTGCTAGAAAACCAAAAAATCGGCCGGGTTTTATCTTTCCGATCCCATTGGGGAGAATACCTGCCCAGCTGGCATCCCTGGGAAGATTACCGAGATAGTTATGCCGCAAGAAAGGATCTGGGCGGTGGAGTGTTGTTAACGCTGTCCCATAATTTTGATTACCTGCGCTGGCTGTTTGGCGAGACCAGGGTCCATTCTTCTCTCCTGGGTTATAACAGCGAGCTGGGGATTGAAGTGGAAGACACTGCTGACGTGAGTTTGGTTTGTGATCAGGAAATTCATGGGAGCCTGCATCTGAATTTTACCCAGATGCCTGGAAAACACTACCTGGAAATCATCGGCAGCAGGGGTTCGATCTTCTGGGATTACTACCAGAATCAAGTTAACCTGTACACATTTAACCCAGCAGATGAACTAAAAACAGAAATATTCACGACGCCTGATGGTTTTGATCGTAATGATTTGTTCATCCAGGAAATGAAGCACTTTATCGATCTAATCAAAGGAAATGCAGACCCGGTCTGTAGCATCACTGATGGGATAAAAGCCCTTGAATTATCAGTTCAGGCGAAAGTGAAGGGGTCCAGGTGAAAAAAATAGCTACATTTCTCCCGGAATCATTTATGTATTTTTTCCGGCGCTATCGTTTTATCATTACCCAACCAGATCTTTACCAAAGGTTCTCTGGGATGCGAAAAGACCTCTCTCCAGACGGGTATACATTAAAACCATTTGATGATAACCAATGCATATTTATCCATATACCTAAAAATGCTGGCCAATCGGTCCGTAATACCTTATTTGAGAATTTGCTCCCTGGCCATATGAAAGCTTATACGTACCAGCTGATCTTCCCCAAAAAGATCTTTGAAAGCTACTATAAATTTGCATTTGCCAGGAATCCCTGGGACAGGTTGGCTTCGGCCTATATGTTCATGAAGGGAGGGGGAGCCCATGAGAAAGATCGTTTGTGGTCAGAAAAAACGCTAACACAATATGACAGCTTTGAGAGTTTTGTAAAAAATGGACTCCGTAGCCACGAAGTTCAGACCTGGCCTCACTTCCGCCCCCAGGTTGATTTCCTCAGAGGACAGAATGGAAAGATCGAGCTGGATTTCATTGGCCGTTTTGAGAACTTGCAGCAAGATTTTAATCACGTTCGGGATCATCTGGGTTTATCCGGTGAGCTGCTTTTCATCAATAAAACAAAGACAAAGCGGGAACCTTATCAAACCTATTATTCAGACGAGTTGCGTGAGATCACTGCCCGGGTTTATAAAGAAGACATCGAGGCTTTTGATTACAAGTTTTAGGCGAGGGTTTATAGAATTTATTCTAAAAATCTCTCCCAGAGGGTAGAACCATGAAACGAATGGAACCAGGCATATTATTCAGAAACCTGCTGATAGAGATCGTGATCTACAGTTTTCTGATCTTTGGTTATTACCTGCTGGTCCTGCGCTGGCTGGATGATTGGTTGATGACGATCTTCAATACTAATCTTGTTTATTATGCCTTTGTAGGTCTGGGTATGATCTTTACTCAAGCAGTTTTGCTGGATTTTGTCACTTCATATCTGATGAAATTCATTAAAACGGACCAATTTGGCATCAAGAGGATCTTGGATGTATTTTCCGATCGCTGATGTTACTATAAGTCCTATTTTATTGATGAGCGTCGGATTCGTAGTCGGCATCCTGGGCGGTTTTTTTGGAGTGGGTGGTGGTTTCCTGGCTGGACCAATGATGTTCTGGACGGGTGTGCCAATGAACTTCGTGGTCGGGACCGACCTGGCCCACATGACTGGCAAATCCCTGGTTGCAGCCCGCCGGCACCGTGCCTTGGGACATGTGGACCTCAAACTTGGGCTCTACATGGTGCTTGGAACAGTGATCGGGGTTGAGATCGGAGCCAGGATCATCGAGGCGCTCCAGGAAACCGGGACCATTGAGTTAACTGTAGGTATCACGTATATCGTTATCCTGGTTTTCATCAGCGGGTTTACAGCCTGGGAAAGCATTCGGGCGATCCAGATGGTGCGTACAGATCAGATCGACGTGGAAAAAGCGGTCGGTTTTCAGGGATTGTCCAAGCGCATCCAGGCAGTGAAAATTCCCCCTATGGTCTCTTTCCCGGTCTCCGGTATTGAGTGTATCTCGATCTGGATGGTGCTGGGTGTAGGATTTGTTACAGGTATACTGGCAGGCAGCCTGGGAGTTGGCGGTGGTTTTATTCGGATGCCAATGCTTGTTTATGTATTGGGAATTCCTACCCACATTGCCGTGGGAACGGATTTGTTCGAGATCATTTTTTCGTCCGCATTTGGGACCATTACCCATGCTATCAAGGGAAATGTGGATATCCTGATGGCGCTGGTAATGCAAACCGGGGCCGCTATCGGGGCCCAAATTGGTGCTAATGCAACCCGTTTTTTTGCTGGCCCGCGGATACGATTGGCATTTTCTGTTTTACCGCTAATTGGCGCAATTATGGTGTTTATTCGCCTGATTGGCGGCGCAATGGGGCATTAAGGAGGATTATCCAAAGATATGAAAATCCTAATTTACATGGATAGCGAAAAATACCATCATTCCCCTGTATTAATGGGAAAGATTATCGCCAATGCAACCGGTGGAGAGATCAATGTCCTTGTGGTTATTCCCAAAGGTGGTCACCCGGAGAATGGGGACGCAGCTGCAGAGCAGGTAAAACTGGATTTGGAAGGCTATTCTCCCAAAATATTCATCAAACAGGGTAATCCGAAAAAGATCATCAGGGAAGAATTGGATCGGGAGCCGTATCAATTGGTAATTGCTGACACGGACAGGATCAACCGCATTAGAAAATCCATCGAAGTGGATCCTGTGCTGATCAAACAATCAGCAATCTCCCTGTTGTTAACCCAACAAACCAAACCAAAGATCAACAATATTCTGTTGTGTACCGGGTGCAAAGAGGATGATTATTTATTGATCATCCAGGCTTCAGGCCTGGCCGCAGATCTAGGTGCTGCAGTAACCCTTTTGCATGTTTTCCCGGGTGCTATACCGAGCATGTACACCGGTTTGGAGCAAATAGAAGAAACTGTAGATGAGATGCTGCAAACGGATACTCTGTTTGCGCAATATCTGAGAAGGGGTGTGGAAATATTAAAAGAGAATAATATCGAATCCGAAGTAAAAATACGGCGAGGTATTCCAATTGAAGAGATCGTCCGGGAAACCCAAGTTGAGAATTATGACCTGGTTGTGATCGGGTCATCTATGGTTGATCAAGGCTTGATTGAAATGCTCTTGGGAAACCTTGCAGTAAAGATAATTAACCGCATAGAATTGCCAGTTTTAGTCATTGGAACCAGGTCTTTAACGTAGGGAAACCGTCAGGTGTAGGAATGGATCGATGTGGTATGATATGCAGTCGTTTTTTCAATAAAAAAATTTTAAAACCACTAGGTGGACGAAAAGAAAGAAGGAGAGATTTAGCACTATGAAAAATAATGGAAAAATCATCGAACCCTATGGCGGTGAGCTAGTAAATTTACTCGTCAGCGAAGGGGAAAGGGAAGAATGGCTGGAAAAAGCAAACCAATATCCTTCCCATCAGTTAACCGCTCGCTCCCTGCATGACCTTGAGCTGTTGGCTGTGGGAGGTTTTTCACCCCTAACTACCTTCATGGGTGAAGATGATTACAACAGTGTACTGAAAGACATGAGATTGGCTGACGGCACACTGTTCCCCATGCCGATCACACTTACTATTCAAAAAGAAGCTTTGCCTTCACGTGGCGAATGGATCACCCTTCGTGATTCCCGAAACTACATCATTGCAGTAATGCGGATCGAGGACGTTTTTCGCTGGGATCCAATCGAAGAAGCTACCCAGGTTCTTGGAACCACTGATCACCGCCACCCCCTGGTATCAGAAATGGAACAATGGGGAGATTTGTGTATATCCGGTGAACTGAGAGTGATCAATTTGCCTATCTACTATGATTTTGCGGATATCAGAAAATCCCCCCGGGAAGTCCGAGAAATTTTAGCCAAGATCGGCAACGAAGACGTGACTGCCTTCCAGACCCGCAATCCAATGCACCGGGTGCATGAAGATCTGACCAAACGGGCAATCGATCGAGTTGGGGGAAGTCTTTTGATCCATCCTGTAGTTGGGTTGACCAAACCGGGTGATGTGGACCATTTTACACGGGTTCGGGTTTACAAAGCCCTGGTAGAGAACTACTACGATTCCAATACTGTATTGAGTCTGCTGCCCCTGGCCATGCGCATGGCTGGTCCCAGGGAAGCACTCTGGCATGCAATTATCCGCCGCAACTACGGCGCGAATCACTTTATCGTCGGCCGCGATCATGCTGGCCCAGGTAAGGATTCCAACGGCAAACCATTTTATGGCCCGTATGATGCCCAGGAAATGGTTGAGCAGTATCAGGAAGAGACCGGTGTGACTGGTGTGTTCTTCAATGAGTTGGTGTATATCGCCAAAGATGATAAATATGTCGCTAAGGAAGATGCGCCCGACGACGCTGAAGCAAAATTTATTTCCGGAACACAGGTCAGGGAAGAGTATCTGAACAAAGGAAAAGAACTGCCTGGTTGGTTCACTCGCCAGGAAACTGCAGAGATCCTGCGGGATTCCTATCCACCCTTGCATAAACAGGGTTTGTGCATCTGGTTCACGGGATTGAGCGGATCTGGGAAATCCACCATCGCTGAGGCTTTGACTCCCATGCTGCTTGAACGCGGCCGGGAAGCAACCACTTTGGATGGCGATGTGGTGAGAACCCATTTATCCAAGGGACTGGGGTTTAGTAAAGAGGATCGCGATACTAATATCTTGCGGATCGGTTTTGTGGCAGGTGAAATTGCCCGACATACCGGCACCGTAATCTGTGCCGCTATCAGCCCTTACAGCAAAACCCGCAACGAGGCCAGGAAAATGGTCGGCGGAGACCAGTTCATCGAGATATTTGTGAACACACCGCTGGAAGTCTGTGAAGAAAGGGATATCAAAGGCCTTTATGCCAAAGCCCGGAGCGGAGAGATCAAAGGATTCACTGGAATTGATGATCCGTATGAAGTGCCCGTGAACCCCGAAATCAATGTAACAACTGAAAAGAAAACTCCTACGGATTGTGCCAGGGAAATCATCGATTATCTAGAAGAAAGAGGTTTCATAAAACCTGACGGGTTTACCTCTGCAAAATCCTGAAAGATTATATGATAAATGACTTTTCTCTGCTGGTTTAGAGGCCGGCAGAGAAAAGCAAAAAAGGGAGGGGTCAATGACAGGAATCCAGGAATTATTCGACCTGACTGGCAGGACGGCCATCGTAACTGGCGGAGCCGGTTTTCTGGGACAGCAGTTCTCAGAAGCCCTGATCGAATCTGGAGCAAATGTGGTTGTAGCTGATATCAATCAGCGCATTGCATCAGAATCTGCAGAGATGCTTAAGAGGAATGGGGGAGAAGCCATCGGTGTTGCCCTGGATGTCACCGAACCTTCCTCAGTAAAACAGTTGATAGTTTCAACTCTTGAAAAATATAGCGGGATAGATATTCTAGTCAATTCTGCTGCTCTGGATCCAAAGTTCGAAAGCGATTCTAAAACCTCTCATGTAACATCATTTGAAGAATTTCCACTGCAATCCTGGAAAGAAGCTCTGGATGTCAACTTGACGGGAATGTTCCTCACCTGCCAGGCCGTTGCAAAAGTGATGAAAGAAGGGGGCAAGGGTTCAATTATCAATCTCTGTTCGACTTACGGTATCTCCGGCCCTGATCAGCGTTTATATGAATCTTTGGGTGAACCCCGTCTATACAAACCGGTCTATTACACGGTAAGCAAAGCAGGTGTGCTTGGTTTAACAAAATATATTGCCACATATTATGAAGGAACTGAAATTCGCTGCAATGCTCTCACACCCGGGGGTGTTGAAAGGGACCATGATCCAGCATTTAAGGAGGCATATGGGAAAAGAACCGTGCTGGGCCGGATGGCCTATCCCCATGAGATGAAAGGTGCGGTTGTTTTTTTGGCTTCTGAAGCATCGAGTTACGTGACAGGAACAAACTTGATTGTAGATGGAGGGTGGACAGCATGGTAGAAGTCTTGGCTCTTATCCCCGCACGGGGAGGATCAAAGGGCATTCCCCGCAAGAATATCAAGGATCTGGGAGATCATCCCCTGATCGCATACAGCATAGCTGCTGGCTTGAGTTCAAAACTGGTTACCCGCACTATTGTGACCACAGATGACGAGGAAATAGCCCGGATAGCCAGAGATTATGGAGCAGAAGTGCCTTTTTTGCGTCCCGAGGAATTTGCTAGGGATGATACAAAGGATCTGCCAGTTTTTCAACATGTACTGGCCTGGTTGCAAGAAAATGAAGAATATCAGCCTGATGTGGTAGTACAGCTCCGTCCAACCAGCCCTTTCCGATCTCCAGAGCTTGTTGATGAAGCTATCCAAATATTGCTTGACAACCCCCAAGCAAATTCAGTGCGGGGGATCGTGCCCTCAAAACAAAATCCCTATAAAATGTGGCAGGTCCAGGATGATGGGCAGATGTCGCCTCTTCTGGATACAGAATTTATCGAAGCCTATAATATGCCGCGCCAGGAACTACCAGCGACCTTCTGGCAAACCGGCCATATTGATGCTATCAGGACCCAAACGATCCTGAATGATTCTATGAGTGGAGAAATTGTTTATGCCTGCCAGATCGATCCCTGGTTTTCAGTGGATCTGGATAGTCTCCTGGACTGGGAGTATGCCGAATCCCGCCTAGAAGTCCTTGGAAATGACATTGTCTCGCCCCCAGGATATTCATTCTCAATCCCTGAAAATATATCTCTGCTGGTGCTGGATTTTGATGGCGTGTTGACTGACGATCGAGTGTATGTAAATCAACATGGAGAAGAAATCGTTGCGGCTCACCGGGGAGATGGTATGGGTATCGCCAGGCTGAAAAAAACCGGCGTTGAAGTGATAATCTTGTCAAAAGAGAAGAATCCTGTGGTTAAGGCGCGGGGAAATAAACTGAATGTCCCGGTCTACCAAGGTATCGATGATAAGGATAAAAAGCTAAGCGAAATCATTAAGGATAAAGGGCTCTCAGCCGAAAAGGTTGTTTATGTTGGAAATGATGTGAATGACCTGCCCTGTTTTCCGCTGGTTGGTTTAGCAGTGGCAGTCGCCGACGCCCTTCCTGTAGTTAAAGATCAGGCTGGCCTGGTATTAAG
>JAGHAU010000125.1 GCA_021161345.1 Anaerolineales bacterium
GCTTTGGCGTTGATCTCCTCTGGCGTGCCGTATTTCTCCACCACCGCCAGGAAATCATTGATGACTTCCATATCCGGGTTAAGGAGGATGTTGTTGATGGCGTCGAGTTTGGAGGGGTTTATTGTTAAACGAGAACGCAGGTCTGTCATATTTATCTCCGATATGCTAAGTTAACAAAGTAAGTAGTAAATAGTATATAGTAAGCAGATTAAAATCCTCGTGAAGTGTTCAGGTTTCTGAAAGCTGTTTTAATTCATCATTCTGAAAGGCAAAATAATTCGGCTTTGGAAATCATTCCATATATTAGTCTATTTATTTCGTAACATAAATCAACAAGATCATCCCTTGTTGTTTTTGAAATGTAATTACAGTTGTGTGCAATAACTAACCAGTGTTCCGTTTCATTAAGTTCTGCCGAAGCGTCGGTGAGTTTTGATATAAAGTGTTTAATGTAATTCCTCTTTGCCCATGCTTCAGCTATTTGAGCTCCTACGGATCTCGAAGCTCTTCTTAATTGATCCGTCAGAGAATAAACCTCCTCTTTCGGAAAGGATTTAGTTTCTTGGAAAACCGCGTCTGCCAAATCCATCGTTTTTTTGTACGCAATAAGTTCCTGATACCTTTTTGCATACGGCAATTTTTCAGTCAAATCTATTACCCCCTTCTTAAGATATATCCTTTCTATTTACTTCTTACTACTTACGGAATCAATCCAGTAATTCTTGGAGATCCGTGTACTCCTCATCACTCATCGTGAACCAATTCTCTTTCTTGGGGAAGGTCTTGTCTTTGACTTCCTTATTGTATTGAATGAGCCCGTTTTGGAGGACTTCTCCAGCGTTGCCGTAGACTTTGGCCATCTTGGGAGTGAATTTAGGATAAAGGCCGAACATGTCATGAAAGATCAACAACTGCCCATGGGCATCCGGGCCGGATCCCAGGCTCATGATCAGGCAGTTTTCTGCCCGTTCGGTGATGATCTTGGTCACTCGGTCGGGCACCATTTCCAGCAGGATGCAGAAGGCACCGGCTTCTTCAAGTGCTTTGGCGTCGTCTATGATCTCTTTGGCCTGGACGGCTCCCTTTCCCTGGACCCTGAATCCACCTAAAGCTGCCACGCTCTGGGGGGTTAATCCCAGGTGCCCTACTGCTGGAATTCCAGCGTTGACAATGGCTCTCATCCGATCTGCCATTACATGACCACCTTCCAACTTGATCGCATCACAGCTGGCTTCTGCCATAAACCGGCCGGCATTTAACACCGCGGATTCAACGCTTGCCTGGTAGGACATATAGGGCATGTCTCCCACCAGAAAAGCGGTCGGAGCGCCGCGCCGCACTGCCTGGGTATGCCGGATCATATCATCCATGGTCACTGGAAGAGTTCCATCATACCCGAGCATGGTCATCCCCAGACTGTCTCCCACCAGCAGCATATCCATTTCAGCTTGTTCCTGGAAATAGGCAGTCGGGTAATCGTAGCAGGTCAACCAGGAGATCGGTTCACTTTTGGTGGCTTTGTCGAACAGGGTGCGGATGGTGACTTTTTTGCGGTCGGTCATAGGAATTCCTCCAGGGTAAATTGATCCAGGTTATTGGACCCGGGTCAGAATGAAAACACCCGCTGAGTGAACGGGTGAAATCGAACATAGATTATTTTGGTCAATGATTTGTTCTTCGAGATCAGTGCACATGATCCGGAAGTGGGTCGTTCGGCAGTGGGAATTTGTCTGGTCCAGTAGCATAGTTACATCCTGGTCAAACAAAACGATCTGAGAACAACCTCTATTTTACGCCATATCCAGCAAGGGGGCAACAAAAATAGGTTTCCATGCAATAATATTTCCTGCCCAAATTAAGTATTAATCACAATAACTCAAGTAATCTTATTGTGATTAATATAACTTGCTAAGCATCCTCTTTTTCGTCATAATAGCTTTTATTATGACGTAATAGGCTTATTTGAAATCACCTTTGATTTTCAAATCCATTTACAATTCATTTCTCATTTACAAAGGGAGTGGTTTATGACCGCAAAAATCATTGATGGACGAGCTGTTGCAAAGGAAGTCCGGGATGCTGTGGCTGCAGATGTAGCAGCTATGGTTGCAGAAGGAAAAAATCCGCCTGGATTGGCGACTGTGCTGGTGGGTGAAAATCCGGCCTCAGAAGTATATGTGAGTATGAAACACAAAGCCTGTGAAAAAGCCGGGATCAAATCCATTGGCCATGTTCTACCAGCTACAGCCACCCAGGAAGAGGTTGAGAAGATGGTCGAGGATCTAAATGAGGACCCTGAAGTCCATGGTATCCTTGTCCAGCTTCCCCTGCCGGATGGGCTGGATGATGAAAGCGTATTAAGGACGATCAGCATCGAAAAAGACGTGGATGGATTCCACCCCTTGAATATCGGACGTTTGGCCCAGAAAGGTCGTGAGCCGATGTTTGTACCAGCTACACCCGATGGCGTGCTGTACCTGTTAAAGAATGCTGGCGTGGTGCTGGAAGGTGCGGATGCCGTAGTTTTAGGACGATCGTTTATCGTTGGTATGCCTGCCGCATTACTGCTGATAAAAGAGAATGCAACTGTGACCATTTGTCACTCCAGGACCAAAAATCTGAAGGAAAAATGTGCTGAGGCAGATGTGTTGATCGCAGCAGTAGGCCGGGCAGAGATGGTTAAGGGAGATTGGATCAAGCCAGGGGCTGCGGTAATTGACGTAGGAACGAATCGTGTTGATGATCCCAGCGTGGAAAGAGGCTACCGCCTGACAGGGGATGTTGATTATAAGGAAGCACTTGAAGTGGCGGGATACCTGACACCTGTTCCTGGTGGAGTAGGACCAATGACTATAGCCATGCTGCTGCGTAATACCGTTCGGGCAGCCAAACTGGCATATGGAAATTAATAAGACAGCTATAATTGGACTTGTCGCTAATCACAATAAAGGAGTGAACAGATGACTTTTGAGAAGAAACCCGTAACCCCGTCTCCGCTGGAACTACTAGATCCAGTGCCTTCGGATATCGATATCGCTCATGCAGCGATTATTAAACCGATCAAGGAACTTGCAGATGAGATCGGGATCCTGGATGACGAGCTTGAGTTATACGGCAAGTACAAAGCTAAAGTGACTCTTGATATCCTGGACCGCCTTAAAGATGTGCCAGATGGAAAATATATTGATGTTACGGCAATCACACCTACTCCCCTGGGTGAAGGCAAAACCACTACCACGGTAGGTTTGAGCCAGGCCCTCGGGGCGCACCTGGGAAAAAGCCTCTTTACCTGCATTCGCCAACCCAGCCAGGGACCAACCTTTGGCATTAAGGGCGGCGCTGCTGGCGGTGGCTACAGCCAGGTCATACCCATGGAGGATTTTAACCTGCACCTGACTGGCGACATCCATGCTATTACCGCTGCCAACAACCTGGTCGCTGCGGCAATTGATACCCGCATGTACCATGAGGACAGGCAGACGGATGAAGCACTTTTCCGGCGCTTGTGCCCACCTGATAATAAAGGTAAAAGGGAATTTGCAACCATCATGTTCAGCCGGCTGAAGAAACTGGGTATTGATAAAACCGACCCCGATGATTTGACCGAGGAAGAATACAGTAAATTTGTGCGCCTGGATATTGATCCCGAGACCATCACCTGGCGCCGGATCGTGGATACAAATGACCGACACCTGCGGGAAATTGAAATTGGCCTTGGTCCCAAAGAAGGTGGACATAGCCGAAAGACTGGCTTTGATATCGCAGTAGCCAGTGAGATCATGGCTATCCTGGCATTGACTTCCAGCCTGGCTGATATGCGGGAACGCTTTGGAATGGCGGTCGTAGCCACAAGCAAAGCCGGAGATCCAGTCACCATGGATGACCTTGGTGTCTCGGGTGCGGTTACTGTGCTGATGAAAGATGCTATCAAACCCACCCTGATGCAGACTGTAGAAGGTACACCGGTATTTGTCCATGCCGGTCCTTTTGCAAATATTGCTCACGGCAACAGCTCTATAATTGCCGATAAAATTGCCTTGAAATTAGCGGATTACGTTTTGACTGAGTCTGGTTTTGGTGCCGATATAGGTATGGAAAAATTCTTTGACATCAAATGCCGCTACTCCGGATTGGTTCCGGATTTGGTTGTGCTGGTCGCGACCGTGCGAGCTTTGAAGATGCATGGAGGCGGCCCCAAGGTTACTGCCGGCGCTCCTCTGGATTCCGCTTATGTGACCGAGAATTTGGAGCTGCTGGAGAAAGGCCTTTGCAACCTGGAAGTGCACATTGAAAATGCCTTGAAGTTTGGTATCACAACCGTGGTTGCGGTTAACAGCTTTAAAGACGATACTGAGGCCGAGGTTGAAATGGTGAGGGAAGCTGCCATGAAGGCTGGTGCCTACAACGCCGTGGTCACCCGCCACTGGATGGAGGGTGGGAAGGGAGCTGTTGATCTTGCCAAGGCTGTTGTGGAAGCTTGTGAACAGCCCAGTGATTTCAAATTCCTCTACCCGCTGAAAGGCACCTCTATCAAGGAAAAGATCGAGATCATCTGCAAGGAAATCTACGGCGCCGATGGTGTTACTTACGAACCTCTTGCAGAGAAGAAGGTTGAGCTTTACACTAAGCTGGGCTTTGATGAACTCCCCATGTGTATGGCAAAAACACACTTGAGCATGAGTCATGATGGGACCTTAAAAGGCAGGCCAACAGGATTCACTGTTCCCATTCGAGATATCCGGGCTTCTGTTGGCGCAGGTTTCCTGTATCCCCTGCTGGGCTCGATGAGCACCATGCCCGGCCTGCCCACCCGGCCGGCCTACTATGAGATCGATATTGATCTCGAAACAGGTCAAGTACTTGGCCTTTCCTGAATCGATCTATTTCATGATTGATTCAAAAAAGAATACTGGATCGGGGCGGTTAGCCTTAAAAATCTAACAGCCCCGATTCTTAGCCCCCAATCCAAAGGGGCCTTTACTGGTTTATTCATTTAATTGAATTGAAGGGTGCGATGAAAAATCGCGGAACAGAGACTTTTCATTGGTGGGATTTTCATCATGATTGGCAGCCGGATAGCGGAGAGGTCATTGAGGAAATTACGCTCACTATATATGTGAATGGTGTGGATTTTGTTTCGATGATGGGAACGCCGCTGAACCAGGATTGGTTGGCGGTCGGTTTTTTAATGAATGAGGGCATAATTGAAGATCTGAAAGAGATCAAAGACCTCAGAGTTACCACGGATGGATGCTGTATTGATGTTTGGTTGAACAGGGATGTTGATCTTCCCCAGAAAATGGTTCTGACCTCTGGATGTGGGGGAGGACTTACCCAGGAAGATCCTAGACCCGGTATGGAGCCGCTCCCATTCGGAATCTCTGCTGAACCAGATTTGATCCTCGAGGCATTTACACACCTGCAAACAAAAGATAGTTTATATGCTAAATCACGCGGCGTTCATGCCGCTGGTTTACTTGAACTGGAAACAGGACATCTGCTTCAGGTTGCTGAAGATATCGGTCGCCATAATGCCATTGATAAATTACACGGAGCCTGTTTGATGCAGAGTATCAAAATGGAAGACCGGGCACTGATCACCACAGGCAGGATTTCTTCGGAAATGCTTCGCAAGGGAGTGTTTATGAGGTGTCCTATCATTGTATCCAGGACTTCTCCAACCTCAGCGGCGGTTGATCTGGCGCGGACCTGGCAGATTACTCTGGTTGGATATGCCCGCCATGGAAAACTGCGGGTATACTGTAATCCAGAACGCTTGGGTTTTAAGCCAAAAACGGACTAATTGCAGAATATAATTATCGGGTTCGCTTGCAGAAGAGGGAGTATTTCATGAGTGACAATGGCATCGATGTTGGATTAATTAAACCGATTCTCGAGGAATTCCGGGATCAAAAAGGGGCGGTGATCCCGATCTTGCAGCACACCCAGGAACTCTATGGTTATTTGCCGGAAGATGCCATGCAGGAGATCTCTAAAAGAAGCGGCATCTCAATCAGCCAACTTTATGGTGTGGCCACTTTTTATTCCCAATTCAATCTCGAACCCCGGGGTAAACATATCATCCAGGTTTGTGATGGCACGGCTTGTCATGTTAAGGGCGCGCCAAAATTGGTCGCTGCCGTAGAAGATGAATTTAATCTCAAGGCAGGCGGCAGTGATCCGGAATTCGAATATACACTTGAGATCGTTTATTGCCTGGGGTCCTGCGGCCTGGCACCGATCGCCCTGGTGGATGGGCAGGTTTATGGAAATACCACTGCCGATTCCCTGGTGGAAAACATTAAGGAAGTGGAGAAATAGCTAGTTTAGGAGATTCCCTATGCCGGTGTTAAAGAATATCTCCGAATTGAATGATTTTCGGAAACAAGCCAAAGCCCAATTATCAGACCGGGAAGATAATAAACTCACTATCATCCTTGGTATGGGTACATGTGGGATCGCGGCGGGGGCCAACCAGGTTGCGGACGCCGTGCGATCGGAACTTAAAAAACACAAAATTGATGCTGAAATCGTGAATGTTGGCTGCATCGGGATGTGCCATAATGAACCCCTGCTGGATATTCAGCAGCCTGGCCAGCCCCGGATAACCTATAAAAATGTGAAACCGGCCATGGTCGGAAAGATCATCGAGAAGCACCTCTTAAATGGCGAATTCAGTAAACGCTGGATCTATGGGCAGCTTCCTGCCAGGGATGGGACGACAGTTGAAGGGATTCCTACTTATGCTGAACTTCCTTTTTATGGCAAACAGGTCCGCATCGCTCTTAAAAACTGCGGCATAATCGACCCCGAATCAATTGAAGAATACCTGGTTTCTGGTGGTTATGGGGGTCTTGAAAAAGCCCTCTTTCAGATGACTCCGGATGAGGTCATTGAAGAGATGAAGGATTCAGGGCTTCGCGGCCGGGGAGGAGCGGGGTTTTTGACGGGTTTGAAATGGGAGTTTTGCCGGAAAGCAAAAAACACTCCTAAATATCTCATCTGCAATGCGGATGAAGGCGATCCGGGTGCCTTTATGGATCGTTCAGTATTGGAAGGAGATCCTCATGCCTTGCTGGAAGGCATGATCATCGCTGCTTACGCCATTGGCGCGACAGAAGGGTATATTTACTGCCGGGCGGAATATCCACTCGCTATAGAACGCTTAAAAATTGCCATCAAACAGGCCTATACTTTTGGTTTGTTGGGCAATAATATTCTTGGTTCCAAAGTTGTTTTTAACCTGAAGATTAAAGAAGGAGCAGGAGCGTTTGTTTGTGGGGAAGAGACTGCATTGATCGCTTCCATTGAGGGGAAGAGAGGTGAACCACGCCCTCGACCTCCCTACCCTGCCGTAGCAGGTTTGTGGGGAAAACCCACTAATGTAAATAATGTCAAATCCTTTGCCATTGCCAGCCAAATTATGATGAATGGGGCGGATTGGTTTAACCACATAGGTACAAAAAAGTCTACTGGGACAGCTGTATTTGCACTGACTGGAAAGATAAAAAACACCGGTCTGATCGAAGTGCCCATGGGCATTACTTTAAGGGAAATTATCTATGATATTGGCGGCGGCGTTCCGAATAAAAAGGAATTCAAAGCAGTGCAAACGGGCGGTCCCCTGGGTGGATGTTTGCCCGCGGAAGCTCTGGATACACCGGTTGATTTCGATTCCCTGACGGCTGCCGGAGCTACAATGGGATCCGGGGGTATGATTGTCGTAGACCAGGACACCTGTATGGTGGAGCTCGCCCGTTATTTCTTAACTTTTGCCTCCGCAGAATCCTGTGGTAAATGTGTGCCCTGCCGGATTGGTGGTCAGCGGCTGCTGGAAGTATTGACGAAGATTACAAACGGAGAAGGGACCCTGGCGGACCTGGATGAAATTGAAAGGATTTCCAAATACATGCAGGAAGGTTCCCTGTGCGCTTTGGGCCAGCTTACACCTGGTCCGGTCTTGGCTTCTTTGAAATTCTTCCGGGAAGAGTACGAAGCCCATGTCACAGAAAAATTCTGTGAAGCCGGTGTATGTGAAGGTATGTTTACTTATGAAATTGACCCTGACCCCTGCACAGGATGTGGTTTATGCGCCAAAGCATGCCCAACCGAGGCAATCACTGGCGAGAAGAAAGAACCTCATGTTATTGATCAATCAACGTGTATTCAATGTGGTGCTTGTTATGATGTCTGTAATTTTGGTGCGGTTCTTGTCAAAAGAAAACATGAGCTGACCGTGATTGAACCGATCTAAAGAGAAGGAGAAATCCAAATTATGGGAAATATAAACTTTACGATTAATGGAGAAAGGATCCAAGCCGAGCAGGGACAAACAATCCTGCAGGCAGCTCGGGAAGAGGGGATTTATATTCCCGGCTTGTGTGATCACCCTGCCTTACCCCCGGAAGGAGCCTGCCGGATCTGCCTGGTGGAAATTGAAGGGCAACGGGCTTTGCATACTTCCTGCACCTATCCGGTATCTGAAGGCCTGGTAGTAAACACCAACAGTGATCGGGTGCGTGCTTCCAGAAAGTTCAACCTGGAATTGCTATTATCCGACCACCCGATGGACTGCATGACTTGTGATGCAGCCGGAGACTGTTTGCTGCAGGATCTGGCTTATGAATATGATGTGTCCGAGGATCGCTACCAGGGCACCAAACACCATTATTCAGTTAATGACCCCAATCCCTTTATCCAGGTAGACCGTAATAAATGCATCCTGTGCCGGCGCTGCGTCAGAGCTTGCAGGGAAGTTAACGGCGTCGAGGCCATCAGTGTGTTTTACCGGGGTTTTAGTGCCTATATCGGATTCGGGGCAGACAGCTCCATGGATAATAGCCCCTGTGAGTTTTGCGGCAGCTGTGTGGAGGTTTGTCCAACCGGTGCCTTGTGGCCAAAAATGTCCCTGGGCGAGGGTAGGCCCTGGCAGGTTGAGCGGGTTCAAACCACCTGTCCTTACTGCGGGGTTGGCTGTCAGCTGATCCTGGAAGTGAAAGATAACAAGATCATTAAGGTTGATTCAGCCTGGGATGGTCCATCCAACCATGGCTGGACCTGCGTAAAAGGACGATTTGGGTATGACTTTGTCCATCATCCTGACCGGTTAGAAAAACCAAGGGTCCGGAAATACCTCCTGGATGGCAAAAAGAAACCTGCTGCCAGCAAACGTAATCCTGAGAAGGAAGGCAATCCCTGGCAATGGGTGGAAGTCGATTGGGAAACAGCACTGGGAATCACTGCTGGGAAAATGCGCCAGATAAGAGACGACCATGGCCCTGAGAGCATGGGTTTCTTAACTTCTGCGAAGTGTCTCAACGAAGAGAATTATCTAATGAATAAGCTTGCTCGGCAGGTGATTGGAACCAACAGCATAGACCATTGTGCCCGCCTTTGACACGCTTCCACTGTGGTCGGTCTGGCCACCGCGTTTGGTTCGGGAGCAATGACAAACTCAATTGATGATATTGCTGATGATGCCCAGTCATTCTTTGTGATTGGTACAAATACCACCGAAAATCACCCTGTGATCGGCATGCGAATCCGCCAGGCAGTCCGCCAGCGGGGGGCAAAGCTGATCGTTGCTGACCCCCGTAAGATCGATCTGGTTGATTTTGCCGTGCTGCATTTACGGCATAAACCGGGTACGGATATTGCCCTGGTGAACGGCTTGATGCATATTATCCTCGCCAACGGCTGGGAAAATAAAGAGTTCATTAAGAAAAGGACAGAAGGCTTTGATGAGTTCAAAGCTGTTGTTGACAAATATACTCCAGAGAAAGTTTCGGAAATTACCGGTGTTCCGTTGGAGGAGCTCCAGCAAGCTGCCGAAATTATGGCACAAAACAAACCAACAGCAGTCTTATGGGCGATGGGGATTACCCAGCATACTACTGGGGTTGGGAATGTAATGAGTCTGGCCAATCTTCAGATGCTGTTGGGTAATATGGGTGTTCCCGGTGGCGGGACCAATCCCCTCCGCGGACAAAATAATGTTCAGGGCGCCTGTGACCTTGGTGGACTGCCCAATGTTTACCCGGGCTATCAAAAGGTTACCAGTCCAGAGATTCGCAGTGAATATGCCAAGGCTTGGGGTTTGACTGACGAGCAGCTCTCCCCTGAAATAGGATTAACAGCGACAGAAATGATGCCTTTGGCATTTGAAGGAAAGCTGAAAGCGATTCATATACTGGGTGAGGATCCCATTATGAGTGAGCCCGATACTAACCACATCCGCAAAGCACTGGAAACCTGTGAGCTGGTTGTGCTGCAGGAGATTTTCCCATCCGAGACAGAACCTTATGCTGATGTGCTGCTGCCAGGAGCAAGTTTTGCGGAGAAGGACGGCACTTTTACAAACACTGAGCGCCGGATCCAGATGGTGCACAAAGCGGTAGAATCACCTGGAGAAGCAAAACCGGATTGGTGGATCATTTCTGAATTGGCAAAAAAGATCCTTGCCATAGGAGATCGAAAAGTCCAGGAAGCTGATTTCAGTGCCTGGGAATATCAGGATACCAATCAGATCATGGAAGAAATCGCTTCCCTGACGCCGATCTATGCCGGGGTAAGCCATCAGCGATTATTGAGCGGGGAAACGTTGCAGTGGCCGGTGAAGGACAAGGAACACCCGGGCACCCCGATCCTGCACGTTGGGCAATTCTCCCGGGGCAAAGGGCTGTTCAGCCCTATTGAACATGTGCCCCCCGCCGAGCTCCCGGATAAGGAATATCCCATGATCCTGAGCACTGGACGGGTCTTATATCACTGGCATGGGGGGCAGATGACACGCCGGTCCAAAGGATTGCTTGAGATCTATCCGGAAGCGCTGATCGAAGTTAATGATTTTGACGCGGAGAAGCTGGGATTGAATGGCCATAAAAGAGTGCGCGTATCTTCCCGCCGCGGAACCATCGAGGCGGAAGCCATGGTCACAGATCGAGTGCCGCCGGGTATGGTGTATGCCAATTTCCATTTCCCAGAAGCTTCGGCAAACGAGTTGACTATAGCTGCTCTGGATCCGGTTGCCAAGATCCCGGAATATAAAGTTTGTGCAGTTAAAGTGGAAGCTGTCTAGGTGGACCTTGAGGACTTTGCGGCTTCTTTAGTTTGAATTGCAGGTAGATAAAACTATGAACGAAGATGAGCGTGGATCTTATGCTCCTCTTAACAGCAATCCCAAACAGAGAGCGAGATTGCTGGCAGCCCTGTACCTTGCCCAGGAGCAGTACGGTTGGTTAAGTTCAGAGGCAATTCAGTATGTTGCTGATAAACTGAGCTTAAAAATTGGACAGGTACAATCTACAGCCAGTTTTTATTCGATGTTTAGATTGAAACCGCAGGGGGAATATCGAATACAGGTTTGTGAGGGACTTTCCTGTTATTTAGTTGGGGGAGCTGAGCCAATTCTTGACCATATTTCTAGGAAGCTGGGAATCCAGTCCGGGGAAACTACCCCGGATGGTAAATTTTCTCTGGAGGTTGTCCAGTGCCTGGCATCCTGTGGAACGGCTCCGGCGCTTCGGATCAATGACGAGCTTTACGAGCGTATGACATTCGCCAGTATAGATAAGCTCCTAGAATCTTTAGGGTGTAAGATATAAATTATGAATTCCCGGAGCGATGTTCCTACTAATGAAAATTTTGAACCAGTCCTGACTCAAAACTTGAAACTTCCTGGTTCTGAGAAAATCGCTACTTACTTATCCGTGGGAGGGTATCAGGCTGTCCGCAAGGCACTATCCTTGCCGCCCGACGAGATAATTGATATGGTTAAGCGCTCTGGGCTCCGGGGGCGGGGTGGAGCGGGTTTTCCAACAGGAACAAAATGGGGTTTCATGCCCAATGGAAAGGATGTTCCCAAGATTGTTGCCGTTAATACGGATGAAGGAGAACCAGGCACCTTTAAGGATCGGGAAATTGTTGAACAAGATCCTCATCAAGTGTTAGAGGGTGTGATTATTGCGGCTTATGCCGTGGGGGCAAACCGAGCCTATGTGTATATCCGGGGCGAATTTTTCCTGGGTGTGAAGCGATGGATTAAGGCAATTTCTGATGCTTATGAATTTGGATTTTTGGGGGAGAACATTCTCGGTTCTGATTTTAGCCTGGATCTATCGGTTCATCGAGGGGCTGGTGCGTATATCTGCGGAGAAGAGACAGCCATGCTTGAATCCCTGGAGGGGAAAAGGGGAAGCCCCCGCCTGAAACCCCCTTACCCAGCTTCAATCGGCTTATTCGGCCTCCCCACTCTGGTGCAAAATATAGAAACCCTGGCTTGTGTCCCCCATATTATTAATCGGGGTTCAGAATGGTTTAGCAGCATTGGCACTGCTCAAAGCAAAGGCCCCAAGATATTTTCAGTTAGCGGTCATGTCAATCGGCCGGGAAATTATGAGTTGCCTTTGGGGATATCATTAAAAGAAATAATATATCGGCATGCCGGGGGAATCCGGAATGGAAATCGTCTTAAAGCAGTCATTCCTGGCGGTGCATCGACTCCGATCCTCCCCGCTGAACTTGTGGATGTTCCCATGGCTTTTGAAACCCTTGAGGCAGCCGGATCCGCTCTTGGAACCGGAGCCATCATCGTTATGGATGAGACTACCTGTATTGTGGAAGCTGTTAGGAGATTAAGTAAGTTTTTTGCGCATGAATCCTGCGGACATTGTACTCCCTGCCGAATAGGATCTCACCGAATTTATGAAATAATGGATCGGATTGAAAAGGGACAAGGTCATTCAGGGGATATCGATTTGTTATTAAATTTAGTGGAAGGAATTGATGGTAATACTTTTTGCCCCATGGGTTCAGCGTTGGTGAATCCCGTTCGCTCAGCAATCCAACATTTCCGAGAAGAATTTGAATATCATATCACCAACAAAAATTGCCTGGTGAAAACCCAGATTCCAAAATAGGAGAATTAAATGTCTACGATACTGATTGTTGATGATGATCCTGATTTTGTAAATGCAACCCGAATTGTCCTGGAGAAGGAAGGATATAAAATTGAAAGGGCTGCCGGAGGGAAAGAAGGCTTTCAGAAGGCTCAGGAGAGCAGTCCCGACCTGGTTATTCTGGATGTGATGATGGATTCGGTGCTTGACGGCGTTTCTGTCAGCCGGAAAATGAATGAGGATGACGCTACCCGGAATATTCCCATAGTGATGGTTACCTCGATTGCCAACACAGACTTTGCAGAACTTTTCCCTACTGATGAGTACATCCATATCGACGCTTTCATGAGCAAGCCAATTGATCCGGAAAAACTGATCAATAAAGTGCGAAGGATTCTTTCCTGAAGTTGTTTGCTTCTAGATAAAACCGATTTGATCAGGACAGAAAACCCCGGAGGGGAGATATCTCAGATGAAGATTATCTTGAATTATCTCAAAGATATTTACAGCGGTCCGGTCCAGGCAGTGCTGGTGTTTTCCTTTACTTTGGTAGCCGCACTCACTATTGGGATTGGGAACTGGGTGATTACAAATACGATCACCTCTTACCTGGCTGAGGCGATGGATGAGCGGATTGAACAGGACTTCCTCACCGCGGAATTATTTTACCAATTTCGGCTGGAAGATCTTGCTCGCACAGCTAACCAGTTGGCTATTTCTAAAACCGTAAGAAATTCTTTTGCTGAGGCGAGGGAGGGAAATGCTTCGGCGATCAGGGACTTAGAAAGCAAAATTGAAACAGCGCTTAGTGATTGTATGCTGAAAGGAAACAGGGTTGTTGTAGTCCTGGACGATCAAGGCAACCTGGTTGCTGGAGTACTGCGTTCCATAGATCAGCAGCTGTCTCTCCTGCAGGCTGGGAGAAGCTGGTCAGGCTTTACTGTTATTGACGATGTGCAGCGAACTGGAGTGTTGATCTCAGCCACAGAAGTGATTCCAAAGGAAATCCTCGTTGAAACCGGCCTCGATGACCAAGCGCGAATTGAACTCCTGGATACGCCAAAAGCAGCTCCAGAGCCATTTGATCCCAGGGAAGGAACAGCCGGACTGGGAATTGTGGGAGTTGCTCCCATCCAGGAGGATGACCTGACAATCGGAACTGTGGCGATTTTTCATTTGTTCAACAATGATTTTACACTGGTTGATGCCATCAAAGACAGCGCAAAAATTGACACAGCGACTATTTTTTTCGGTGATCTCAGGGTCTCTACAAATGTGATGACCGAGCAGGAGGAGCGGGCAGTGGGAACCCGGGTCTCACAGGATGTTAACGAGGTAGTGCTTCAGAACGGCTTGGAATACGTCGGCACAGCTTTTGTTGTCAATGAGGATTACATCACCCGTTATGAACCTCTCCTGGATCATCAGGATCAGACCGTTGGCATTCTCTACGTAGGATCCCGACAGAAAGTTTTCCTGGATTTCCTGAGTACATTCCGGAATCGGACTTTTCTTGTGGCTGTGATCACAATTTTGATGACCTTCCTTATAACCACGCCGGTTTCCCGGAAGATCACCAGGCCGCTGCAGGAGTTGCGTACTCTCTCTCAGATTAGTCAGCTGGTGGCCGAGGGTGATTTGCAAGCCCGGGCACCTAGCTGTGGAGGGGGCGCGGTGGGACTTCTTGCTGATTCATTTAACGATATGCTGGATCGACTCCAGGAAACTCAAGAAAAACTTGTGGAATCAGAAAAATTGGCTTCCCTGGGCCAGCTGGCGGCAGGTGTTGCCCATGAATTAAACAACCCGTTAGCGACAGTGCTGCTGTTCGCTGAAGTATTGCTCAGGGATAATAAATTCAATGACTTACATCAAACAGATCTTAGGACCATTGTCCGTGAGACAGAACGATGTAAAACGATTGTTTCCTCCCTGCTTGATTTTGCCCGCCAGCATCAGGTTGATGCCGCAGAAATCAACCTTAACCATCTCACCAGGCGGGTAATTGAACTGGAGAAAAACCAACATCGCTATGATCGGGTAGAAATTGAACTTAACTTGGACCCTCAACTGCCCCGGATCCAAGCAGATGAAGCCCAGATTCAAGCAGTGATCAGCAATTTAATGACAAATGCTGCTGATGCTATGCCAGAGGGAGGAAAGCTGATCATTCGGACACGTAGAGCAAAGGATGACCAGATTATTTTTGAGGTGGAGGATGAAGGAGAGGGGATCACCACTGAAAATCAGGCCAGACTTTTCACACCTTTCTTTACTACAAAACCGCTGGGAAAAGGTGTCGGATTAGGATTGTCGATCGTATATGGGATTATAAAAATGCATCGGGGACAAATCAGTGTCCAGAGCAAATTGAGTGAGGGGACTACCTTTACCGTCCAACTTCCTGTCAGGCAGCCAGAAACAGATCTCCTCATCAGTCAAGATGAAGGTGTAATTGGAGATGAAACCCTGATTGGGTGATGAGGCTGCAAAAGTGATTAACTATGAGTAAGAAAAGCCGGATATTAGTGATTGATGATGAAATTGGGATTTGTGAAGGAGTTAAGCGTGCTTTGGAACTAGAAGGTTTTCAGGTAAAGATTGCTCTGGATGGAAGATCAGGACTTGCGCTGGTCAAGGAAAACGGTTTTGACCTAGTCTTGCTCGACGTCAAGATGCCTGAAATTAGCGGTCTGGATTTGATAGGTATGATCCACCAGATTGATCCAGAAATAATCTGCATAATGATAACTGGTTATGCGACTGTGGAAATGGCAGTTTCAGCGATCAAGCAGGGAGCTTACGATTTCCTCACTAAACCGTTTTCGGTAGATATCCTGTTATTGGCGGTCAACCAGGGTCTTGAGCGGCGAATTCTCTCGTTGGAGGCAAAGCGGACTGCCTGGGTGAAAGCAGAGATGCAAAAGTTGGCTGAGAAAAAAAACCGACTGGAAGAACTGGATCAAGCCAAGAAACAATTTATTCGTTTGGTTACTCATGAGCTTCAATCCCCGGTAGCGGCTGTTGAAAACTATCTCAAGCTGATACTGGGGGGGTATGTGCCCGCTGAGGATCAGAAAGACATTCTTGAGAAATGTGTAGCCCGCACCCAGGAAGAACGCAAATTAATTGCTGATCTGCTTGAACTGGGATATCTGGAAATGGTTGAATCTTCTAAGGTATCCCGAACTAGTCCCAGGAAGGTACTTGAGCAGGTGATTGAAGAATTCAGGGAAGAAATTGACCAAAAGGGTCTCGATCTATTGGTGGAGGTGGGCAAGAAGATTCCGGAGATCGGTGCATCGCCTGAGCAGATTAAAAGTGTTTGGAGTAATCTAATAAGTAATGCCGTGAAATTTACTCCAGATCGGGGAAAGATTACGGTTGGGTTGCAGTATAAAAAAGGAGCTCTAATAGGCCGTGTTCAGGATACTGGGATTGGGATTCCTCTGGAAGATCAGAAAGAATTATTTCAAGAGTTCTTTCGGGCCAGGAATGCGAAAGAGACGGGTATTCCCGGTACAGGACTAGGACTTGTGATTGTTAAACGCGTCGTTGATGGATTGGGAGGAGAGATTACAGTAAAATCAAAACCCGGTTCAGGCACAACCTTTCAGTTTAGAATCCCTGCTTAACCAGGAAGCCGAAAAAGCTCCTGGCTGGATTTAATTCAATTCCATTCAATAACTGAAGCAGCTATTTTATCAGGAGAGAAAGCAAGATGTGATTCAGGATGGTGTATGCCAATTTCCATTTCCCAGAAGCTTCGGCAAACGAGTTGACTATAGCTGCTCTGGATCCGGTTGCCAAGATCCCTGAGTACAAGGTCTGTGCGGTTAAGGTAGAAGTGGTTTAAAGGAAGAAATTTTCTAAATGGTTGAAGTTTGGCTGCCTGATCCCACTGGGGTCAGGCAGCCTTTTTTTATTAGGCGGGTGATCTTTTAAACCAGGTCTTCCACTCCTTGTTCTCCCAAACTACCAGGATCGGGGAGGCATTAAAGATGGAGGAGTACGTTCCTGAAAAGACACCGATTAGCAGGATCAATACAAAATGGCGGATCGTGCTGCCTCCAAACAAAACCAGGGAGA
>JAGHAU010000257.1 GCA_021161345.1 Anaerolineales bacterium
GCCTTGTTCTGGGCGGAAGCACCTCCTGGTTTGTGGGTCAGAATCTTCGCGGCCGGTCAAATGAGGAGGAAGAGGAATATGATCTCTAAAAAGGGATCCGCCGGAAAACCAAATAAGAAAAAACCCTTGGTATCCCGTAAGGAATTTTTACAAATTGCGGGGGCGACAGGTGCAGCAGCTCTGGTCACTCAGCTAATCACATCCGGACCACTTTCTCCAGACGCGATCCAGGGCATAGGTGAAAAAACCCATGGTGAAGAAGGAAAATCCGAACACTCGTGGTGTATGGCAATTGACCTCAGCAAATGCATCGGATGCCAGTACTGCCTCTGGGCCTGCCAGGCGACCAATGATGTTCCTGATGACGAAATGCGCTGGAACGTGGGCCACCCTGAACGGACTGAAAGTGGAACAGATTTTTTTATGACCAGGCCCTGTCTGCATTGTGCAGAAGCTCCCTGTGTGAAAGTTTGCCCGGTAGGCGCAACCTGGAAGCGACAAGATGGCATCGTCACCATGGATTACAAACGCTGTATCGGCTGCCGCTACTGCGAAGTTGCCTGTCCGTACGATGTCAGGCGTTTTAACTGGCAAGTTTCCATTAATGAGAATCCTTATCAACCCACCTGGGGATCAGCTGAAGTTGAACGCCGCTCCCGGGGCGTAGTGGAAAAATGCACTTTCTGCAGCCACAGGATCGATCGCGGTCTGGCCCAGGGATTAACTCCGGGGGTTGACCGGGAAGCCACACCTGCTTGTGTCAATATCTGTCCAGTGAACGCCCGTGTTTTTGGAGATCATAATGATCCACAAAGCCCGGTTTCGGTTTTTGTTCAGAATAATGAAACCTTCCGCCTTAGGGAGGATTTTGGCACAGAACCCAATGTTCATTATGTGCGCCCTGAAAAGGAGGAAGTATAGATGATAAATATTAATATTTCCATTCCAAAAGAGAGCCGAGAGCGGGCCTGGTGGATCTGGATCGGTGTCCTTGGGGTTATGTTGGCCGTAGGAGTATTCGGCGCAATCCGGGTTTTCGTTAAAGGTTTGTACGTAACTGGTTTATCTGACCAGGTTCCCTGGGGCTTATGGATCACGCAGGATCTTAGCTCGATCGCTACAGGCGCGGGCGCTTTTACATTCTCGGCAATTGTTTACCTGTTCAGGATTAAAAAATACCAGCCAATCGCCCGAGCCGCTGTTTTTGTGGGATTCCTTGGTTATACATCCGCCATGCTTGCTCTGGCTATGGATATCGGCCGACCAGACAGATTCTGGCATCCCCTGGTTTACTGGAATGTTCACTCGGTTTTATGGGAGATCACCTGGTGCGTGATCCTTTATTCCATAGTGCTTGTGCTGGAATTTCTGCCGATCCTTCTTGAGGGAAAATACTTTGATCGCTGGCCTAATCTCCGTAAGTATGGTGACCTGATCCACAAGGCATCCCCGGTATTTGCTGCAATTGGGTTGGGATTATCACTGCTCCACCAATCCTCCCTGGGTGCCACATACGGAGTATTATCAGGACGGGCTATCTGGTATAAACCCTCTCTGCCGGTTATGTTCATCCTCTCCGCTATTGCTGGAGGGATCTCCATGACCCTTTTATTAACCATTCTGGTTGGAAAACTGAACAGACGTCAAATTATCAGCCGAGAATTGCAATATGATATCTCTCGTTTTGCGGGCTATGCCCTGCTGGCTTATCTATACTTAAAGATCTGGGATTGGGCCGCAACTTCCTATTACAGCTCCTCTCCCGGTACTTCCGAGGCGTTGGCCTTACTGCAATCTACTACACCCTATACCAGGACTTTCTGGTGGATTGAGATAGTACTGGGTGGTATTGTCCCGGCCCTTATCCTGTTGAACGCAAACTTCAGGAAAAATGACCGCTATACGATGCTGGCGCTTGGAGCCATCATCGCAGGCGTGACAGTTAATCGCTGGAATGTGACCCTCTCTGGATTGGTCGCTCCACCGCGCTGGTCCCCGGGTGTACTTGGAAATTTAATCACTGTTTCCTACCTGCCTACCTGGAATGAGATCATAGTTTCCCTTGGTATCATCGCTTATGCTCTGCTGGCATTCAGTTTTGGTATAAAATACCTGCCAATCTACCCCAAGGACGAAGAGGGAGCGCATTAACCTGTTCTCAATTGGAATTCTTAGAATTAAATAAACGTTTCAAAATTATTGAAGCGTTTATTTATATCAACAAGGATGAGATTTTCAACCAAGACTGCCTTTTTCTGATTTTGAAATAGAAAATTGAGGGCAAGAAACGGCAACCCATAATAATTTCTTTTGGATATAATAATGATTACTAATAAATTATCAAACTTCCTCCTAGAGAATCCTATGTTAGATGCTCACCAACTTAACATATTTATGGTTGCCGCTGAAACTCTGAATTTCACCCAAGCTGCAGAAAGGCTGCATATGAGTCAACCAGGCGTAAGCCAGCATATTCGAGCCCTTGAAAAACACTTTGACGAGCTTCTTTTTATCAGACAGGGAAGAAGCCTGATCCTTTCAGATGCTGGACGGGTATTGATCCCAATGGCCGAGCAGTTCGTAAAACAAAGCACCAGGATTAACGAAGCCATGTCCTCATTAAAGGGACACATCAAAGGTCTGATCAACATCAGATGCAACGCTCTCACAGGAAGATATACTCTGCCAGAATTTTTTACTCAATTCCATGGGATTTATCCCGAGGTTACCATTTCTTGTCGAACGGATGGATGCGGCTCTCCGCTGGAAACCCTCCGGAATGGGGACATGCACTTCTTATTTACTAACCAGGAATCCATAATCGAGCCTTGCTTCCAGTCCCAGCTGCTGCTGACGGATGAGATCATGTTAATTGCACCTAAAAGTCATCCCTGGGCAAAACGCGACTTTATCGAAGTTGAGGAGCTGCTGGAAGAAAAATATATCCTGCCCGCCGCATATACTACAACCCATATGAAAGTAAATAAGGCTCTGGCTGCCAAGAATCTGTCACTGCTGCAGCTGGATTCTTTCCTGACCCTGGATAATGCCGAGGCTATCGCTTTATCTGTTAATAAAGGATTGGGATTGAGCTTCAGCTCTACCACTATTGCATCAGCGATCAGCGAAACCGTCCCTGTTCCGATCAAAGATATTAAAATCAAACAGGGATTGTACATTGTCAGGGACAAAACCCAATTAACTACCGCGGCAAGAGACGCTTTCTGGGAATTCCTAACGACAGCCAGCTCCGCTATAGAAGAAAAAGCAAAGATTGATTTACTAGTTTAATATGGGGTAATTTTCCGCTGCTCGGTCTCTATTTACTACTTTTTCATCAATTTAATCCAATTTCCAAAACTTACTCTCCTTCCAACAGGCTGTAACACAGCCCGTTCTAGCATGTTACATTTGTCACTTTCTCTTTATTTCCAAGTTGTTATAATCTTCACAAACTAATATATTCCTGTATGTACATATATCTATGAACAACAATTCCCTTGCCAAAGAAATCAATCTACTGCATGCCCGGATCTGTTCCGCAATTTCGGAACCAAATCGGATATTACTTATTTATGCTGTTGCTGAAAAACCCCGCAACGTAAACAAGCTAGCGGAAATCGTGGGTATCAGCCAATCTGCGGCTTCCCGTCACTTGAAAGTTCTCCGCGAGCGAGGTTTGATCCAGGCCCAACGTGATGGAGCCCAGGTGATCTATTCCCTGGCGGATGAGCGTTTTATTCAAGCTCTGGAATTACTTCGCGAGGTGATGCTGGACCAGTTATCGCAGCAAGCTGATCTAATAAAACAAAACCAACCCAATGAGAGGTAGTCTATGAAACCATCCAAATTCAGCTGGATATTTGGTGCCGTTTTTGTCCTTGCATTAATTGTGATCCCCATTGTGATCTTTTTCCCGTGGGAGGAAAAACCAATCAGTTCGGATCCCTGGGAGAACGTGCCCCTGAGAGTCCCCCACACCGATCACTCTGAAATCGTGACTGGACCGTTTGAAACCGGATCAGATGTTACCAGAGCTTGCCTGGAATGCCACGAAGATTCAGCTCAGGAAATCATGGCAACAGCACATTGGACCTGGGAAAGCAAACCTTATCAACTTGAAGGTAGAGATAGCACCGTCACAGTCGGGAAAAAGAACTCGATTAACAATTTCTGTATCGGAATCCAGGGAAATTGGCCTGGCTGCACTTCCTGCCATGCAGGCTATGGATGGGAAGACGCAAATTTTGACTTCAGCCAGGAAGAATCAGTCGACTGCCTGGCATGCCACGATAATACCGGCACTTACGTGAAGGGGCTGGCCGGGATACCTGTTGAAGGTGTAAACTTATTGGAAGTCGCCCAAAGTGTCGCCGCTCCAACCCGGGAAAACTGCGGGAGCTGCCATTTTAATGGCGGCGGCGGCAACGCTGTCAAACATGGTGACCTGGATGAAACCCTCTACTTCCCGCCTTCCAACGTTGATATCCACATGGGTGAACATGATTTTATGTGCACTGACTGCCACCAGACAGAAAATCACAACATTATGGGCCGGTCTATCTCCGTCAGCCTGGATGA
>JAGHAU010000134.1 GCA_021161345.1 Anaerolineales bacterium
GAATTGGAGCTGGCTTTGCTTTCTGGATCATCGGTTTGACGTTGGTATATACTCTGCCCGTGATAATTCTTATAGTCAGGTATTTAATAAAAAAGACATCCTGGAAAGTATTTCTTCCTGGATTGATTTTGATTTCCGGGGGTATTATTGGGTCTTCACCCTGGTGGTTCACGTCTGTTCAGGCGGGAGACCTGGGAATCATTACGGAACTTGCTGGGGGAGCGATTAAGGGGGCTGGAACCGGATCATTGCTGATGAGGTCATTGAATCGAACCCTGAATTTATTCGTTTTTGGCGGTACGGCACTTCTCGGTCTCCGTCCACCCTGGGATATTCGCTGGTTGATGCTCCCTCTTATTCCAATAATCCTGATATTTTGGTTGGCCGTATTGGTCTTCAATGTCAAAAGGATGATTGGCCACCAGGAATACCGGGGCCTTAATATTCTGTTCCTCATGGGCCTGATCTTGACAACAGGATTTATTTTTTCTCCCTATGGCGACGATCCGTCTGGAAGATATTTTCTTCCCTTGATGATGCCGATGGCTATCTATGGTGCCAATTTGTTGGTGACTCAATTTACGAAACGTAGATTTTTAGAATATGCTGCAATTTCGTCGTTATTGGTATTTAATTTAGGTGGGACCATGCAGTCAATGGGTATAAACCCACCCGGAATAACAACTCAATTTGATAAAGTGGCTCAGGTTGATCAAAGATATATGGGTGAATTAATTACTTTTCTGGATGACAATCAGATTCAAGCTGGGTATACAAATTATTGGGTTTCCTACCCTTTGGCCTTTTTATCTGGAGAGGAGATGATATTCATACCCCGTCTCCCATACCATGAAGACTTCAGGTATACTGCCAGAGACGATCGATACAGTCCCTATCAAGCGATTGTGATTGCGGAAAATAACCCGGTATATATAACTACCAAACACCCGGATCTGAACGAATATTTGAGGGGTCAGTTTAATTGTAAGGGAATAAATTGGGATGAAAAATCAGTGGGTGATTTTCAAATCTTCTACAATTTATCGGATTCAATCCATATAGATGATCTTGGTTTGGGAGTGACTACAACTCCATGAAAATTAATAACGGAATTCAAAAGCTGTTATCCATTTTGATCCCGCGCCTAGGCGAAATATTTTTCATAGCAATATTTGCGGCTGTGATTGGCCTCGGCCCAAGGATGATGAATATTGATGGGGATCTCGGCAGGCATCTAACTCTGGGAAATTACATCATTGATAACCGCGATATTCCTACAGAGGATATCTTTTCCTTCACAAAGAACGGAGATCCATTAACTCCCCATGAATGGCTTTCAGATCTCTTTTTTGCGTTGATTTACAGAGCAGCTGGATTAAACGGAGTCGTCTGGTTAACTGCATTGATTATCGCTGGATCTTTGTGGCTGGTCTATAAATACAGTTTGAACTTGAGTAACATGAGCTTGATAGCTTTGTTGGGGGGAATTCTTGGTGCAGCCGCCTCAAGCTTGCATTGGCTGACCCGGCCCCATATATTCACTATCCTGCTGGCAGCTTTATGGATCGGTGAGCTGGAAAAAATGCGCCTCGGCATTCGGAAATCATGGCTTATATTTCCTTTTTTGATGCTGATATGGGTTAATCTCCACGGCGCATTTATTGCCGGCCTATTGATTTGGGCCTGTTACTTTGTAGGTATGTTATTGGACCAGAAAATAACGCTGCATAAAAATCAATCCTTCTTTTGGGTTGGGATCAGTTCGATCCTTGTTAGTTTAATCAACCCGGATGGATTTGGAATTTGGAAAACAGGTTTTGGTTTTCTTGGGAACCAATACTTAGTAAGCCATACTGCTGAATATCTGCCGCCAGATTTTCAGCAACCAGCCTTTTGGCCTTTTATGGTTTTGATCCTTATTTCAATTATTGTGCTTGGATTGAGTAAAAAAAGGATAGCTTTTTCTCACTTATTTATCGTAGGTGGCTGGACTATTATGGCACTTTTTTCAGCCAGGAACATCCCTCTCTATGTTGTAACTGTCATACCCGTTCTGATATCGGAGACCTGTGGAATCTTGTGCGGCTGGAAAGATTCGATTATCGTGGATAAATTTATAGATTTCCAAAAGAAAATCGCAACGACTGAAGAAAGCTTAAAGGGAGGTTTCTGGTCGACGGTTGCGGTAATTCTGACGTTGGTATTGCTTGTGA
Organism: Anaerolineales bacterium; assembly: GCA_021161345.1. Classification (GTDB taxonomy): domain Bacteria; phylum Chloroflexota; class Anaerolineae; order Anaerolineales; family UBA11858; genus B10-G9. Next base: position 2,214 of record JAGHAU010000134.1, read on the forward strand.
GTGGCACCAGACTTGATTTTGAAAGGAGAGGAAACCAATTTTCGGAAGAGGTGTTTCCTGTACAGGCATCAAGTTGGCTTGAAGATAATCCACCGGAGGGAAATGGATTTAATTATTTCCCCTGGGGTGGATATTTATTGTACAGGTTCTGGCCCGAGCGATCAGTATTTATCGACGGGCAAACAGATTTTTATGGAGAGGAATTAACTCGGAAATATGAAAAAGTAATCACTCTTACTGATGGCTGGCAGGAAGTTTTCCAAGATTATCAGATTATGTGGGTGATCATGCCTGCTGGATCTATGTTAGGCTCTGCGCTTGATGATAGTGTTGGATGGGAAGAGGGATATCACGACAGGACGACCGAAATTTGGCTGTACTCTGAATGAGATCAGGAAATCAATGATGAAGTTGATATAGATTTGGATAAAAATATGCCCTGGATCAAAGAAGAAAAACTCTATCCGATTATTGTTCTTTTATTGATATTGATTATGGCAGTACGAACGCCACTAGAAACAGATATGTGGTGGCATTTACGAGCAGGTGAAGAAACCCTGCTCAGCAAGGAAGTATACTCCGTCGACACTTTTTCCTTCACAAGGGAAGGTGCTGATTAGATAAATCACAGCTGGC
>JAGHAU010000107.1 GCA_021161345.1 Anaerolineales bacterium
GCCATTAAGGAAAATCCCTTTTCCCGCTGTTCAGGGGGAGATTCTTCCTGAGTAACCAGGCTGTCGCTGATTGTGAGGATGGCCAGTGCTTTTACATTTAACTTTGCTGCCAGGGAATAAAGTCCATTGGTTTCCATATCACAAACAAGTGTATTATGCTCCGCCCAGATCTTCCACCACTCAGGATCTTCAATGTAAAAGGTATCTCCCGAAAAGGTGCTCCCGACCTGGACCTTGATACCGCGGCGTTCAGCAGCCTGATAGGCCTTTAGCAGCAGATCAAAGTCAGCTGCCGGGGCATAATCCATGCCATTAAAACGAAGTTTATTGGTGCTGGAATCAGTAGAAGCAGTCATCGCCAGCACCAGATCGCCAATCTGTTGACCGGCCTGAAAGGCGCCACAAGTCCCAACCCGGATCAATGTTTGAACGTCATACTCTTTTACAAGCTCATTTACATAAATGCTCAGGGATGGAATACCCATACCGCTGCCCATGACTGAAATCCGTTTATTCCCATGATGGCCAGTAAAACCTAACATCCCGCGGACCTCATTAAAACAGATCACATCGTCTAAAAGCGAATTTGCGATGCTCTTGGCCCGCAGGGGATCGCCCGAAAGCAGAACGGTAGGGGCAATTTCCCCTGCCTGGGCATTGATATGGATGCTCATCTAATTCCTCCTTAAAATCTAAGGGAGAGGCAGCTTAAACCCCCATCAAGTTTTTGAAATTCAGATACATCAACCTCTTTGATTTCGTAGCCGAAGCTTTGGATGATTGCCCGGGTTTTCAGGTAGCCCTTAGGTAGAATTACCTGATCATTCACCCAGATACAATTTGCTGCATAACTTTCATCTTCCGGTATTACAAGTAAATCGTATTTTTGGAATTCTTCTGTCCTGACAAATTCTCCACAGACCACCAGGTTATTATGTTCCAGGTAGGCTGTGCCTGTTTTTAAATGGAGTACCTCTTCCAACTCGATCACTGATCCGGTCAGGCCGTACTTGTCCAGGAATCCAATCACCTGTTCAGCGCCATTTTGATTGGTTCTTTCTGACAACCCGATATAAAAATGGGAACCCACCATCATGATATCCCCGGCTTCGACCGTTCCTGGATCTGAGACTTCTTCAATATTTTCAAAAAAATCTCCCAGCACATGTTTGATTTTAGATGTTTCCCCTTTTCTTGAGGGAGCGCCAGGATTGGTGATAATAGCACACTGAGGGGTTAATAAGGCAGCGTCTTCCACGAAAGTGGAGTCAGGAAAATTCTCATCCGGAGGCAAGACCAATACATCCAATCCGCAATCCTCCAAAGATTTTGTATATTCTGCATGCTGGTGTAGTGCCTTTTGATGATCAGGCAGGCCTAAACCGGCAGTCGATAAACCCTGAACCAGACTTTTCCCAGGTGTCCTGACAATCGCTCTCTTGAACATGATCTTCCTTATTTTATTGGGTTGGTCAGTCACCCGGTCACCGTCTTCAGTCCTTCTCTTATCGGCTCAGACACCACCGGGAAATTTCGCATCAACCTGGGTGTTTTGACTAAATTATCAATGGAGAATTGATCTCTTTGATCTGTTCTCAGGTGAAGAGGGGTTTCACTCCAAATTCCTCCAGATCAGCCCGCATGATCTCTTCTGGCGGTCGGCTTTCGTAAGACTCAGCAGCCTGGAGGACTGTTTTAAGCAGATGGATGTCCCCCACTGTGTTGAGGAAAACGTCAGGATTGCCCAATACCCAATGGACGGCGTTGGTGATAGCCCGATCATCAACCAGCGGCTCATACCAGGTTGCATGGTTGTGATCCCCCTCTGCCTTAGGTCCGCGAGAAATGGATTTGATGGTCTGGACAGCCAGGTTCAGTTCCTTGCAGCGTTTGGCCAATGAATCAAATTCTGAGGCATAGATCGGATTCTCCATCTGAACGAAATTATAGGGCAGCAGGATGGAATCAAATGAGTAGTTATCCAAACAGAATTCAAGGTGGGAGGGGATAATCAACCCATGCCCAGTCACACCCAGATAGCGGACCAATCTCTCTTCCTTCGCCTCAATGAAAGCTTCCAGGGCTCCGCCTGGAGCGAAGGCAGTCTTCAAGTCATCCGGATTGACGAGGTAATGCATCTGCCACAGGTCAACCTGGTCCACCTGGAGGCGATCCAGGGATCTATTAAGTTCATCTTTGGCTTCCTGGTAGGTACGCTTCTCTGTTTTGGTAGCAAGGAAGAAGTTTTTCCGATGCTCTCGCATCCAGGGACCTATTCGCAGCTCAGATTCGCCGTAGCTTGCGGCCGTGTCGATGTGATTGATCCCATATTCAAGGAGCAAATCCAGTGTCCTGTCAGCTTCTTCCTGGGTCACAGAGCTGAGCGCCGCGGCCCCGAAGATGGTCCTTGTGCTCAGATGACCTGTTCGGCCGAAAGGTTTTTGAGGAATCATAGTCAAAATCCCTTGGTAAGCTGTTCAAAATCGGTCGAATGTTTGATGGCTTGTATCGAAAATAGTTATCTTATATCGGTTCGAAGACCGCAGAGAAATGGCGCATCAGTTTTGGCTGTTTGACGATCTGGTAGCCGGATAATTTGTCCTTGTCCTTGTAGATCCTGGCCATGACCTCGACCACATAATCCAGATGACTCTGGGTATAGGTCCGGCGGGGTAGGGCTAGACGGACCAGATCCAGCTCCGGATAGATCATCTCCCCGCTGTCCGGGTCAGGGTAGGCAAATGCCACTGATCCCAGTTCAACAGAACGGATTGCCCCTTCGCGGTACATTTCTACGGACAGGGCCTGCCCGGGAAATTCGGGCTGGGGGATATGGGGCAAAAGCTCCCCGGCATTGATATACACAGCATGGCCCCCGGCAGGTTCTATGACCGGGATGCCGATCTTCTTTAATTCGCTGGCCAGGTAGGCGGTTTGGCCCAGGCGGTAAGCCAGGTAATCTTCCTGGAGACCTTCTCGCAGTCCGATGGCAATAGCGTCCAGATCACGTCCTGCCAACCCGCCGTAGGTGATAAAACCTTCCCGCAAGATACAGTCGCTTTTGACCTTTTCGAAGAGCTCCGAGTCATTGGTGGCCAGGAAACCTCCGATATTGACGATGGCGTCCTTTTTGGCGCTCATCGTGGCGCCGTCCGCCAGGCTGAAGATCTCCTGGGCTATTTCCAGAGGGCTTTTGTCTTGATAACCGGGTTCGCGGAGCTTGATGAAGTAGGAGTTCTCCGCAAATCGGCAGGCATCGATAAAGAAAGGAATTTTATATTTTCGGTAGATCTTTGATACACCTCGCAGGTTTTTCATGGAGACCGGCTGTCCGCCCCCGGCATTATTGGTGATGGTGATCATGCCCAAAGGAATGTTTTCAGGTCCCACCTTATTTATGAATTCTTCAAGTTTATCCAGATCCATATTGCCTTTAAAAGGGATATCAGGGCTGACATCAAAAGCTTCCTGGCAAACTAAATTGGTAGGGCGGCCGCCCCGGGCCCGGATATTTCCTTCCGTGGTATCAAAATGCATATTAGAGGGCACGTACTGACCTTCCTTGAGGATCACCGCGCAGAGGATATTCTCTGCCGCTCGACCCTGGTGGGTAGGCACAAAATGTTTGAATCCAAAGATCTCATTCATGACATCGGTAAGCCTGTGATAGGACCTGGCCCCAGCGTATGACTCATCCCCCACCATGATCCCGCTCCATTGGTCCTGGCTCATTGCTCCTGTGCCCGAATCGGTCAGCAGGTCGATGAAAACCTCGTCTGAATTTAGCCCAAAGATGTTGTACCCGGCTCTTTTGAGGGCTTTTTCCCGTTCAGGTTTATCGATCAAATGAATGGGTTCAACCATCTTGATCCGGAAGGGTTCTGGGGGGTGGAAAGACATGGACGATCTCCTGGTTTAGTGGATCTTGGATAGAAGTAGTGTAACATGCCTTGACCTTCCTCCCAAGTGATTTTGAGAGTTCTCGGCTATAATAAATCCGTACAAATCCTATCAGTATCATTGAGAGGAAATTATGCTGCAAATCGAGAAATGGGTCCTGGGACCAGTCGCAACCAACACTTATCTGGTAGGGGATCCGGACACGAACCTGGCGGTGGTGATCGATCCGGCCTGGGACGGGAAATTCCTGGCAGAGGAGATAGAAAAAGGGGGTTGGCAGGTTCAAAGTATCTGGTTAACCCACGCCCATTTTGACCATTTTGGAGGGTTGGCGGACCTGCTTGAGGCTTTGGGACAGGAAAAACCGGAAGGTTTTTTTGTTGGATTACATCCCAAAGATAAAATGCTCTGGAAGGTCAAGGGGGGAGCGGTAATGTTTGGAATTGCCATCAAAGGAGCCCCTGAACCTGACCACAAATTTAAGGAGGGGGAGCTCCTTCCCCTGGGAAATCACCAGTTCGTTGTCCATCATGCGCCAGGCCATTCAGCGGGCCATGTGATATTTCACTGCCCGGAAGAAAAGGTGCTTTTCAGCGGGGATGTGATCTTTATGCAGGGGATTGGACGGACGGACCTGCTGGGCGGAAGTTATGAGACCCTGATGAATTCTATCAAAACCTGGGTGCTCCCCCTACCGGATGATACCCGGATCTATTCCGGCCATGGTCCGGAAACAACAGTTGGGGCGGAGAAAAACGGGAATCCGTTTATCAGTACGGGTCTTTAAGTAGAAAATCTCCCTTTAAAAAAAGAGGGACTAAGTCCTTTTGGAAGGACTCAGTCCCTAAATGTATAACCTCCTGGAGTTCTTCTAAACTCCGGGAGGTTTGTTTTTTTTAAACTCTACTTCGCGTAATCCACAGTCCTGGTTTCCCGGATCACGGTAACCTTGATCTTGCCGGGATACTGCATGGTTTCCTCAATGGTTTTGGAAATATCACGGGCAAGGCGGGAGGCAGCTAGATCATCGACCTGATCGGGACGGACAAAGATTCGGACTTCACGGCCGGCCTGCAGGGCATAGCTGCTTTTAACACCGTCGTAGGAGTTTGCCACATCTTCCAGGGCCCGGACTCGTTTCAGGTAATGCTCCAGGCTTTCCCGGCGAGCACCAGGTCGGGCGCCGGAAATGGCGTCTGCTGCTTCCACGATGATGGCTTCCACGGATTCCTGCTCCACCTCATGATGGTGGGAGGCAATAGCGTTAATTATCTTGGGACCAACACCATGCCGCTCGGCAAACTCAGCCCCGATCTGGGCATGAGTGCCTTCCACGTTATGGTCCATAGCTTTTCCGAGGTCGTGAAGTAAGCCGCCGGCTTTGGAGATTTCTACATTGGCGCCCATTTCAGAGGCCAGCACGGAGGCCAGCTGGGCAGATTCCACTGCGTGGGCCAATTGGTTCTGGCCGTAAGAAGTGCGGAATTTCAATCGCCCCAGAGTTTTGAGTATTTCGGTCTGCAAACCTGGTACGCCGGCGTCATAGGCGGCCTGCTCACCTGCTTCCTTGATGACTTTATCAATATTTTCTTGTTCTTTCTCAATGATCTTTTCAATATGGGCGGGATGGATCCTTCCGTCCAGAACAAGTTTCGCCATGGCGTTTTTGGCGACTTCGCGGCGGACAGAGTCAAAACAGGATATTGTGATCGCTTCTGGTGTATCATCCACGATCACATCTACACCGGCTGCTTGCTCAAAAGCCCGGATGTTGCGCCCGTTGCGGCCAATAATTCGGCCTTTCATATCATCTGAAGGCAGGGGTATGGTGGATGAAGTCACTTCTTCCACATGATCTGAAGCCACCCGCTGGATGGCATCAGCAATTAACTTGCGGGCTTTATATTCACCCTGTTCCTGGGCTTCAGCCTCGATTTCCCGAACAATGCGTGACATATCGTTGCGGGCTTCTTGCTCTACCCGCTCCAGAAGCAGGTCCTTGGCTTCGGCTTGGGTCATTTGGCTGACTTTTTCCAATTCTTTTGCCACGTCAGCATACATTTCTTCAACTTTGTTGGTTCTTTTATCCAAAGCGCTCTGACGCTGACTGATGGTATGTTCCCGGTCCTCAATCTTTTCAGCTCGTTTGTCCAGCTGGTCACTGCGGCTCTGGAGCCGTTCTTCGTTGCGGGTGATCTCTGTTCTACGTTCGTGAGCTTCCTTTTCCGCGGTCTGAACGATCTCAATGGCCCGGTCCTGGGATTCTTTGATTACTTCTGTTGATTTTCTTTCGGTTTCGTTGAGGAGCTGGGTGGCTTTGTTTTGTTTAACATTTGCCTCCCGGGCGGCCAGGTAATTTTTGATAAAAAATCCCATCACGGCTCCCAGCACGAGCGCGACAAAACTGATAATAATTAGATATCCATTCATTTTATTGCCCCTTTTTTCTGATCCTGCCTGCGATCATGGATTTATATTGATAAAAGTTATGATTCCTTTTCGCTCTCTTTCCACAGAGAACTTACAACGTCTTTAATGATGTGATACGGGAAACCTCGCCTGGTCAGTAACCCCGAGAGTTTTTTCTGAAAGGCTTTTTCCTCCAAACCGCTGTATTTTCTAATTTTGGAACGGGCACACTGGTATGCAAGCTCTTCTTCATCGAGCTCTGCCAGGACATCTTCGATGATCTCGTTTGGAATGCCTTTCTGGAATAATTCTGAGGATAGAGCTCTTTTTCCCCGGGGTTTGAACTGGACCCGATTTTCCACCCATAGAGAAGCGAACTCCCGATCATTTACCAGTGAAGCGCCGCGCAGTCTGTCAATAACCCTTTCAATGATCTCTTCGGGAACTTCATGTTTGGTCAGATTCTGGCGGATTTCCTTTTCGGAACGGATCCTATAGCTGAGGAAATTAATCGCGCGTTGATAGGCCCCCTCAAATTGATCCTTTTCCTGCAGATCGTTTATTTTTTGTTGGCTGATCTGGTTTCCCTCTGCTAGCCAGGGTGCGGCGGCCCGGGATATACCAAAGGCAAACTCTCCATCCAAATAAACGTTCAACCGCTGGGGATTTTTCTTCTGTAGTTCCAGCCTGGTTACAGTTAACATAAAACAGCCGTGTTGACGCCATCTTTGGCCACGGCTGCCTGATTTAACGCTCTGATCCAAACACTGTATTGTGGTACGCTAGGACATCATTGCAGAAGTATGTACCTTTGAATACCTAGCGCTAGATTTTCCACTTGGTAAACCTTCAATATGCCAATGTGATTTCTACTTCAATACCACTTAGTGATGGTAGATCGTTTTTTTAGTGCCGTGGCCGCAAATCAAGAATAAGGCGACCCTTTTATTAAGGGGATGGGGAGGTTCAATGATGATTTTTCCCTCTGGTCAAATTTTGGTGGAAAAATCTTGTCCCCAACCCGGTTTTTTTGTTTTGACCTTATGATCAAAACATTCTCGAATTTATTTTTAATGTTCAGGGATCTAGCTTCCCGAACTTTTCCTTATTATACACGAAACTCTTGATCAGGCAAACCCATGAGAAGGAGGGAATTTATTAAGGTTGACATTCCTTCGAAGATCATGATATTTCAAAAGTGGTAGCATATAATGGCAGGAGGATTTACTATGAGGATAATCTTTGTTTGCCAGGGAAATATCATTCGCAGCCCTCTCGCTGAAAATATGTTCCGATACCTGGCCCGTGAGAGGGGTGTGGGGGAAAAATATCAATTGGATTCTGCCGGAACATCCGCCTACCATGTTGGCGAACCCCCTGATCACCGTATGCGCCAGGTGGCAGATAATAATGGGTTTGAGTACACTGGCAGGGCCAAACAGTTTCGGGTGGAGGATTTTGATCAATTTGAGCTTGTCATTGCCATGGATAAGGCCAACCAGCGTTATTTAGAGATGAAAGCTTTACCGGGAGAACAGAGATCAAAGATCCATCTGATGCGGGAATATGATCCCGAGGGAAAACCCGGTTTGGATGTGCCCGATCCCTATTATGGTGGATTGGATGGATTTGAAGTGACCTTCGAGATTGTGAAACGGTCCTGCCAGGGATTGATGGAGGCGCTGGAAAGTGAAACAAGTACACCCTGATGTCCAGGTTTGGATAAATAAGAACCAGCTTGGGAATATCACTTCTGTTGATCCGGTGAGTGGGGGCTGCATCCATCAAGCTCTGAGAGTCCAAACAGCTTCTGGAGAATATTTTATTCTCAAACAGGATCCGGGTAAGTATGAGGATGTATTCCAGCGGGAAGCAGAAGGATTGGAAGCGCTGAAGGTTTCTGGAGGGCCAGTGATTCCGGATGTATATCTGGTAGGAGAGGAGTATTTGCTGCTCAGCGATCTGCAACCTGCTCCGCGCTGTAAGGACTTCTGGCAGATATATGGCCAGCAGCTGGCGGTAGTGCATTTGCAGCAAAATCCCAGATTTGGTTTTGAGACCGATAATTATATTGGCAGCAATCCCCAGGAAAATACCTGGATGGAAAATGGCTGGGAATTTTACCGGGACCTGCGGATCAAGAACCAGATCAAATGGGCCAATGATCGATCCCTGCTGGATACCAAGGATATCCATAAATTGGAGAACTTCATGGTTCAGCTGCCTGTATTAATCCCGGAGCAACCAGCTTCCTTGATCCACGGGGATTTATGGAGTGGAAATTTGATCTCGGATAACGGTGGAAAACCAGCTTTGATCGATCCTGCCGTATATTACGGCTGGGCAGAAGCAGATCTGGCGATGACGGATTTGTTCGGCCGTTATCCAGAAGAGTTTTTCAAGGCTTACGCTGAGATCAATCCTCTTGAGAAAGGTTACCGCTCCCGTTTCCCACTGTACAACATCTACCATTTATTGAATCATCTTAATTTATTTGGCAAAGGATATCTCTCCCAGATCCGGTCGATCCTTGATCGTTATTAGGATCATTCCCATGAGTTTATAGTTGTAGATTTTATTTACTTCTGGTCCAGCAGGAATGATACAATTGCCCCTGGATGTACTTTAACGGGAGGAATCAATTTTCTTATGACAGTGCCTTATTGGGTTCAGGATTCAATTTTCTACCAAATATTTCCAGATCGGTTTTATAACAGCGATCCTGGAAATGACCCTTTAACAACCCAGGCCTGGGGAGAAAAGCCGACCATCTGGGATTTCCAGGGTGGAGATCTGCGGGGTGTGATCCAGAAATTGGATTATTTGCTGGATCTGGGGATCACGGCGATCTATTTTAATCCCATTTTTCAGGCAACTTCCAATCATCGCTATAATATCAGCGATTACCTGAAGATCGATTATAAGTTAGGAACAACCAATGATTTTCAAGCCCTGCTGGATGTTGCCCACCAAAACGGGATCAGGATCGTGATCGATGGAGTTTTCAATCACTGCGGCAGAGGTTTCTTTGCTTTCAATGATGTCTTGGAAAATCAGAACCATTCGCCCTATATTGATTGGTTCCACCTCAATAATGTACCTCCGGATGCTTATTCGCCCGGAGATGCTGATGATTATGAAGCCTGGTGGAAGTTCAAGAGTTTGCCTAAGTTCAATACTGATAACCCTCGCGTTCGAAAATATATCTTTGATGTTGCCAGGTATTGGATCCGTCTGGGTGCAGATGGCTGGCGGCTGGATGTCCCGAATGAAATTGATGATGAGAGTTTCTGGGAAGAATTCAGGCAGATTGTGAGATCCGAAAATCCCGATGCCTACCTTGTGGGAGAGATCTGGGACGGGGATCCGAAATGGGTTGGTCCAGCAAGTTTTGATGGTTTGATGAACTATCCTGTCAGGGATGGTGTGATCGGTTTTCTGATGGGGAATATTGCAGCTGACGGATTCTCAGAAATGATCAATCGGCAGCTGAATCAGTATGATCAGGAAAATGTTTTCGCGATGTACAATACCCTCGGTTCGCATGACACTGTCAGGATCAAAACTGAACTGGGCGGAGATCAAAAGAAATTGAAAATGGCTTATTCTTTCCTGATGGCCTATCCCGGCGCTCCTGCGATCTATTATGGAGATGAGATTGGTGTAGATGGGGGGAAAGACCCTGATTGCCGGAAGGCATTTCCCTGGGATGAAAAAGATTGGGATCATGATCTGCGTAACTATCTTCAGAAGTTGATCAATATTCGCAAGAAAAGATCTGTTCTGCGCAGGGGTTCCTACCAGGAAGTTATTGTGGACAGCAAAAGAGGTCTGTATGCCTTTGCCAGGGAACTTGGCGGTGAGAGCTTGCTCACTGTCCTGAATGCCAGCGGTGCCCGCCGAAACATTAAAATCTCTGCTGAAGACCTGCATTGGAGTGATGGAAGGATCATCAACGATCTGCTTTCCAACCAGGAGTTTATTGTTGCGGGTTCTGATGTGAATCTCAGTGTTGAACCCTGGGAAGTTTTATGGATCACCTGAGTCGAGAATATTCCACTCAAAATGCGGAACGATTAGAAAAATAAATGGTAAAATACAACGCTTGGAGGCAACCCCTCCAGGTGTTTTAATTTGTAATTGTGTAATTTAACAGGAGGTATATCATGGCAGACCAGAAATGGGTCTATACATTTCAGGATGTAGAAGCAGCAGAGAAACATGTTGGCGGTGTGTGGGATAAAGTCCGCGGATTATTAGGTGGTAAAGGAGCCAACCTGGCAGATATGACCAGGATCGGAATTCCTGTTCCCCCCGGATTTACAGTCACAACTGAGGCTTGCAATGCCTATATTGACGGGGGAGAAAAATTCCCTGAAGGCATGTGGGATCAGGAACTGGCTGCAATGAAGGAAACAGAGGAGCTGACCGGGAAGAATTTTGGCGACACCAAAAACCCACTACTGGTATCCTGCCGTTCGGGTGCGGTGAAATCCATGCCCGGTATGATGGATACTGTTCTTAATATTGGTCTTAACGATGAGACCGCCAAAGGCATGGTCGCCCTGACCGGCGATGAGAGATTTGTATATGATGCTTACCGGCGCCTGGTGCAGATGTTTGGCTCCGTAGTGCTGGGCATTGATGACGAAGCTTTTGAAGATATTTTAGAAGAGCACAAAGAGAAAAAAGGTGTTGCAATGGACACCGATCTGGAAGCAGAGGATTGGAAGAATCTGACCGCCGAATTCCAGAAGATCATTAAGAAAGAAAAAGGATTTGACTTCCCCCAGGATCCTGCCGAGCAGCTGCGTATGGCCACTGAGGCGGTTTTTGCCTCCTGGAATGGCAAACGAGCTGTGGATTACCGCAATGCGGCGGGCATCCCCCATGATCTGGGAACCGCGGTTAACGTGATGACCATGGTTTTTGGCAATATGGAAGAAGCTTCCGGAACTGGCGTTGCTTTTACCCGCAACCCCTCCACCGGTGAGAATAAACTCTGGGGCGAGTACTTGCTTAACGCCCAGGGCGAAGATGTGGTGGCCGGCATCCGCAACGCAGAACAAATTGACGGCTTGAACGATAATATGCCCGAGGTATATAAAGAGTTCCAGGATATCACCATCAAACTGGAAAACCACTACCGGGAAATGCAGGATGTTGAGTTCACCATTGAACGCGGCAAACTGTGGATGCTTCAGACTCGTGACGGTAAACGAACAGCTAAAGCGGCTGTGCAGATTGCGGTTGATATGGTTGCCGAGGGTCTGATCAGTAAAGAGGAAGCTGTACTAAAGGTGGACACCGACCAAGTGGATACTCTGCTGCATCCTCAATTTGATCCTGCTGAAAAAGAAAAAGCTGACAAAGAAGGAAAAATGGTCGCCACTGGCGTGAATGCTTCCCCCGGTGCAGCTGTAGGACGAATTTATTTTGATGCTAATACCGCAGAACAGAAATCCAAAGAAGAGGGCCAGGATGTGATCATGGTCCGCCCCTTCACCAAACCGGATGATGTACACGGCATGCTTGCTTCCAAAGGCATCCTCACCAGTGAGGGTGGGGCTACATCCCATGCGGCTGTAGTTGCCCGCCAGTTTGGTATTCCCTGTGTAGTAGGTGCTTCCGACATTCAAATCAGCATGAAAGAAAGAACCCTGGTAGCTGCTGGAGTGACCATCAAAGAAGGAGATTATCTTTCTGTGGATGGCGCCACTGGTGAGGTCTTCCTGGGCGAAATACCATCTGTTGCTCCTACTCTGGAAGAGCAGACCGAATTGCTGGTACTGCTGACCTGGGCGGATGAGATTTCCGCTACCAAGGATATTCGAACAGCTCCAGAAGGTTGGCCGACCCGTGGTTTGATGGTCTGGGCCAATGCTGATTACCCTGAAGATGCCCGCCGGGCCCGCTCCTATGGTGCCCAGGGCATTGGTTTGTGCCGCACTGAGCATATGTTCTTTGAACCGGAACGACTGCCTATCGTCCAGAAGATGATTATGGCTGATAACGTAGAAGATCGCGTGGAAGCTCTTGATATATTACTTCCTTACCAGCGCAGTGATTTCGACGGCTTATTCGAAGCAATGACTGGCTTGCCAGTAATTATTCGCTTGATCGATCCCCCGCTGCATGAGTTCATGCCAGATGAGCACAAACTCCTGGAAGAAGTGATCGCCAACCGGATCCAAAACAAAGTGGACCAGGCCAAAGAAGATTTGTTGGTCAGTATTCAGAATCTGCACGAAAGCAACCCCATGATGGGGCTGCGCGGTGTGCGTCTGAGCGTAGTCATGCCGGAAATCGTCAGCATGCAGGTGCGGGCTATCTTTGAAGCTGCCGCGGATGTAACGCTGCGAGGCTTTGATCCGCATCCGGAAGTGATGATTCCCTTAACCGGCCACATCAACGAGCTGCACTTCATCCAGCCTAAACTGGAAGAGATCGCCAAAGCCGTGATGGAAGAAAAAGGCGTTGAATTTGAATACAAGTTCGGCACTATGATCGAAATCCCCCGCGCTGGCCTGACTGCAGACGAGATCGCCGGCACGGCGGAATTCTTCTCCTTTGGAACCAACGACCTGACTCAATTCACCTTCGGCTACAGCCGGGATGACGCTGAGCGCAACTTCCTGGTGAAATATGTAGAAGATGGAATCCTGCCCAGGAATCCTTTCCAGACTATTGATACACAAGGTGTGGGCCAATTGATGGATCTGACTGTCAAGAAAGGACGCGGGACCAGGGTTGACCTTGAGGTTGGCATCTGCGGTGAACACGGTGGTGATCCAGAATCGATCGATTGGTGCTACAAGATCGGTTTGAACTACGTCAGCTGTTCCCCCTTCCGAGTGCCTGTCGCTCGCCTGGCTGCTGCCCAGTCTGCGATCAAGAACCGGGAATAAGTTAAGTTTAGATATAAGCTCCCGGAGCTTTAAGGGACTGAGTCCTTCTCAAAGGACTCAGTCCCTCTTTATTTTAAGGATTCAATCCCTTTTTTTATCAAGGACTTCGTTCAAAATTTTTAATCCATGTTATGA
>JAGHAU010000212.1 GCA_021161345.1 Anaerolineales bacterium
CCTTCAAAGCTGTATTCGGGGATGAGATCACTCAAACAGAATGCCAGATGATGATCGATTACCTTTCCCAGAATAAAATGCCCTCCCTCCTGGAGGCGGGAATACCTGATGTCACTGAGGTGGCTCATAAACACGGTTGGGTTACCTATAACGGAATCATGCAAACATTGGGCGACGCTGGTATTATCTTCTCCCCGGGAGGAGATTACATCCTGGTAATCTTCTTATACCATCCGCAACAGCTGATCTGGGACAATGCCTCATTCCTGGTGGGGCAGCTCTCGTCAGCTATTTACAATTTCTATAATCAAATCCAATAAATCAGAATAAGGGACTCAATCCCTTATTCGTCAGATTAACAAAAAAAACCGCCTATTCATCTGGCGGGTTTTTATCAATTCAGATAATTTCGATCTACAGATCCCGATCTATAATATACATCCCCAATTTTTCCAAAGAATCCTTATCGCGGCCTGCCGGGAAATCGCTCAGATATTGAACGGCTTTTTCTGCGCATTCTCTGGCCTCATCCAGTGTTCTTTCGATCACACCGCTTTGATTGATACGCAAAATCAATTCGTCAGCATCTGCCTCAGAGGCGCTTCCATCCAGGCAAGCCAGCAGAACTTCATCTTCAGGATGCAGCTCTCCATAATATATCGCCGGTAAGGTCGGCGTGCCCTGGCGCAGATCATTGCCAATCGGTTTCCCTACCCGGGCTTGATCCCCGGTGAAATCCAGAACATCATCCACGATCTGGAAAGCTTTTCCAATTTCCTTGCCAAACGCCTCAGCCGGCTGGATGTATTTTCGATCTGCGGGGCTGACTAAGGCTGCTGCCCTGGCGGACAAAGCAAATAACGATCCGGTCTTTTCATAGATCCGATGATAATAATCTTCTCGGCTAGGCAGATGGTTGCGACCAAACAACTGTGAGATCTCTCCATTGACTATAATGCTCAATGTTGTGGCAAACAATCTCATGGCCTCAGTATTGTCCAGCTCAGCAGCCAGCAGAGCAGCCTGGGCAAAAATATGGTCTCCCGTCAATACTGTCGCAGCAGGCGTCCAATGCGAGTTCAGGGTAGGATTTCCACGGCGCAGCAGGGCACCATCAATCAAATCATCATGGACCAATGTTGCTGTATGCAGCAATTCTATGGAAGCGCTCAGCGATATCAGTTGATCCTCTTCCGCTCCTAACAAGGATCCCACTAACAAAGTTACAATCGGCCGGATACGCTTCCCACCTGAATTCACCAGGTGTTCCAGGGCTGCTGTCAGGGCAGGATTATACCCATCTACCCTTGACATCATTTTTTGATCTACCTTGTTCAATGGATCTTCAAGGTACAATAAGAAACCAACATTAATCAATTTTCTACTCCCACTGAAATAAACAGGCGGCATTTTCAGCCGTCTGCCTGGCAGTCGTCTCAAACGGCAATCCTTTTACATCACTTATTTTATCAACAATGTACCGAACGTGGGCAGGTTCATTCCGTTTTCCTCTAAACGGCTGCGGAGTTAGAAATGGGCCATCCGTCTCTACCAGCAGTCTGGAGATTTGGGTCTCCTTGACTACACCGCGGAGCTGATCCGCTTTCTTAAAAGTCACTGGGCCGGTAATGCCAACGTAAAATCCAGCATTGAGCGCTCGCTGGCTTTCCTTTAAATTACCAGAGAAACTATGAACAACGCCGGGGGGATGATTGCGTTGTGAGAAAGGCGGTTCAGCATCTGCAGCCCAATCTTCCAGGATGGATAACAGATCCTCGATACAGGAGCGATCTTCTTCAGAACTGTTCCTGACATGCAGGATCGCGGGGAGATCCATTTCCAGAGCAAGATCCAGTTGTTCTAGGAGGATCATCTTCTGAAGCTCCCTGGGAGTCCTGTCCCTGTAATAATCCAATCCGATTTCTCCGATCGCTACCACTTTTGGATGACCTGCCAATTCTTTCAACGATTCCAGGGTATTTGAATCCCAGCTGGTACCACTGTTGGGATGAATACCAACCGCAGCGAACAGGATTGGATCCGATTCAACAAGGGCGAGAATTTCCTGGCTGGATTCCAGATCAATTGCCGGGACCAGGATCCTGGAGAGACCTGCTGCCCGGGCACGGTCCAGGATTCCAGGCAAGTCCTCCCTGTAGTCTTTAAAATTCAAATGACAATGAGTATCCGTTAAATTCACTAATCCTCATCATCTATGCCGGCGATCGAGAGTCCATCTTTTAAGATTGCGTCTACCCGATCCGCATAGGTTGTTTCACAATAAACCCGGATGATCGGTTCAGTGCCCGAAAAACGGATCAATAACCAGCCGCCATCCTCAAGAACAAATTTATACCCATCAACTGTAACCAGCTCTTTGACCTTTAATCCACCGATAGTTTCAGGGTTAGCTGTTTCGATCCTGTTGATCTTGTCCGCCCGATCACCTTTAAAAGGAGTATCAATGCGGTCGTAATAATGGGCGCCAACCTTTTCGAAGAGAAGTTCCAGTAATTCAGAAGGCTTTTTATCCATCTTAACCATAAAATCAAGAAAATACAGCCCGGCCAGAATGCCGTCCCGCTCAGGGACGTTTCCCTTGAATGCATAACCCCCCGATTCTTCTCCACCGATCATGGCATCCACTTCCAGCATCTTGGGGGCAACATACTTGAATCCAACCCCTGTGTTATACACCGGGACATCATAGATTGCTCCCAATTTTTCCAGCATGGTTGTGGTTGAGAGTGTTTTAACAATCGGGCCCCGCTCTCCGCGAACTTCGAGCAGATAATAAGCCAGCAGCGCGTAAACCCGCAGCTGATCCACAAATTCGCCGTTTTCATCGCCGATCCCAACTCTGTCAGCGTCTCCATCGTTGATCAACAGCACATCTGCTTTATACTCACTTATCGCTGCCAGGCCGACATCCACATTGGGGGGAATAGGTTCCGGGCGGATCATTTCCGGGAAGTTCGGGTTTCGATCCTGGTGGATCTCAAAAACCTCGGTTTTCCCACCGCCGATCAACTCAGGGAACCACCCTGCTCCGTTCCCCCACATCGGATCTACAAGCACCCTTAAACCAGCATCCTTGATTGGCTGCAAGTCGATCAGGGTTTTGATGTGTTCAACATAATTTGGCGCAGCGTCAAAATACTCTACCATTCCTTTTTCAAGTGCTTCTTTGAGGGGGATCCTTTTGGCTTCTTCTTCCGAATCAGGGATATTTTTTTCGATCCGGGTCAATCCATCCGGATCAATTGCGCCACCATTACTATCCCGGACCTTGAAACCATTATCTGTGTAGGGATTATGTGAGGCCGTGATATTGATGGCTCCAGCTGCCTTTTTGTCGACCACAGCATAGGATATTACAGGTGTAGGTGTAGGACCATCAGTCAAGTATACTTTCAATCCGTTGCCAGCCAACACCTCAGCCACAGCTGCCGCAAAATGTTCTCCCCGATATCGCCTGTCATGGCCAACGACAACCCATCTATCCTTTAACCCTTTATCAGCCAGGTAAGAAGCAAATCCCTGAGTACAGCGACGGACATTTGCAAACGTATAATCTTCTCCGACATGTCCACGCCAGCCGTCAGTTCCAAACCTGATCTCCTGCACCATAATCCCTCCCCAATTTAATTGGAATAAAGCCAAGTTATTATAACAAAGAGCCTTAGGATTGGGGAAGCAACTTGAGGTCTGGATAGAGAAACAGGATAGTAAAAATCCAGGTTTTTCAGAGTAAGGCGGACATGCTATAATCGCTGAAGGTTAAGACTATGAAAAGAATCTATCTGGATTACGCCGCCACCACTCCCGTCGATGAACGGGTTATCGACGCCATGCTGCCCTATTTTAAGGAAAACTTTGGCAACCCATCATCTGTACATGGGTTTGGTCAGATCTCGGACAGCGCCCTCGACAAATCCCGCCGCAGCATCGCTGCTAACCTGGGCGCTGAGCCATCAGAAATCGTCTTCACATCCTGTGGGTCTGAAAGCGATAACCTGGCTATCAGGGGAACTGCCTTCTCCAGGCGAAAGCAGTTCGGGTTCAATCACATTTTGATCTCGCCTATCGAACATCCAGCCGTTCAGGCTACCGCAGATCAGCTGTCAGCGCTGCATGGTTTTGAAGTTAGTTATTTGCCTGTGGACCAGTTGGGACTCGTGGATCGGGAAGCCTTCGAAAATCATCTCCGGGAAGATACCGCCCTGGTATCGATCATGGCAGCCAATAATGAAATCGGAACAATAAACCACTTACCAGAAATTTCTGAAATATGCCGTAATCGCAGGATACCCATACACACCGATGCTGTCCAATACGGCGCTCATCATGAGATAAATGTGGACACCCTGGGGGTTGATCTGATATCTCTGGGAGCACATAAATTTTACGGACCCAAAGGTGTAGGTGTTTTATATGTAAGATCCGGAACAAAACTGCTGCCAACCCAAACAGGAGGATCCCAGGAATTTGGTTTCCGGGCTGCCACCGAGAATATCCCTCTGATCGTAGGCATGGCAGAAGCATACCGCCTGGTTCAGGAAGAAGGACCTTCCCGTCGGGAGCATCTGATCCCCCTCAGGAATCAAATCATCAATTTTGTATTGGATGAAATACCGGCCAGCCTGTTAACCGGGGGCAGCCTTCAACATCGCTTACCTAATCATGCCAGTTTTGTTTTTGAAAACCTGGATGGCAACCTGCTGGTCCAGGTGCTGGACAGCGAGGGGTTTGCCTGTTCCTCAGGATCAGCATGCAAGACAGGCGACCCCAAACCTTCATCAGTTTTAACGAACCTGGGATATGAGCCGAACTGGGCCTTGGGGTCACTACGAGTGACTCTTGGAAAAGACACAACCCAGAAAGAAGTGGACCAGTTCCTCGAGATCCTGCCTGGATGTATCCGGCGTGTCAGGGAGGTATCCTCATGAAACCTGTTACCGGATCAAAGATCGTAGTAGGCATGAGCGGCGGTGTGGACAGTTCCGTTGCTGCCGCCCTGCTCAAGGATCAGGGCTATGATGTGATCGGGGTCATGCTTCGCTTATGGAGCGACAGCGAAACGGAAAATCGCTGCTGTGCACCTGATGCCCAGCTGGAAGCCCGTCGCATTGCAAGCCAATTGGATATCCCCTTTTATGTGATCGATGCCCAAGAAGCCTTTTACCAGGCAGTTGTTCAACCCTTTATTGACGGCTATGCTGCCGGAAACACACCTAATCCCTGCCTGAACTGTAATCGCCAGATCCGCTGGCAGTTCCTACGGTCCAGAGCTAAAGCCCTGGGCGCAGAATATATCGCCACCGGACATTACGCCAGAATCGAAAGTTCAGAAAATGGGGGCTATCGACTTCTGAAAAATCCTGATCCTGATAAAGACCAATCCTATTTTTTGCATGTCCTGACCCAGGAAGATCTCAGCCAGACAATGTTTCCCCTGGCAGATCTCTCGAAACCGGAAGTTCGCCAGCTGGCCAGAGAATTTGGGCTTGCGGTAGCTGAACGCCCTGACAGCCAGGATCTGTGTTTTATCGGCCACGGAAATTACCGGGATTTCTTAAGAAAAGTTAATCCTTCATCAATAAAACCCGGACCCATACTGGACCTGAATGGCAGTGTTCTTGGAGAACATCAAGGATTGGCTGATTATACGATCGGTCAGCGGAAGGGTTTGGGAATCACCGGGGCGGAACCATATTATGTGGTTGAAAAAGACTTTGAGAAAAATGCTTTGATCATCGGATTTAAGATTGAGCTTGGACGTATTGGCTTTTATGCGGCAGATATTAACTGGATCAACGGCGAAAGTCCATCCGAGTCAATAAGCGCGGATATCAAAATCCGCTATAAATCCAAAGCTATGCCGGGGAAAATAACGCCGCTAGACAACAATCTGGCCCAGATCGATCTGACAGAATCCCTGCCAGATATCACGCCCGGACAGGCTGCTGTCTTTTATCAGGGGCAGGTTTGCCTGGGCGGCGGCATCATTCAAAGGGAGGCTTTATGACCGCGCCCGCTTTCATATATAGTTTTCTAGTGGCCACTTTCCTGGGATCAGCCTTCCATTTTTTGAAAGGTGGAGGCGGCGGGCGGCTTATTTTATTGTTGATCCTGTCCTGGGCTGGTTTTTTCGTCGGTCATATGCTGGGTTCAGCCTGGGAGATTAAATTTCTCATGATCGGCCCGGTCTCAGGTGGTTTTGGCGCAATTGGAAGTATTTTATTCTTACTGGTAGGCAACTGGTTCAGCCGGCTGGACCAATCATGATCATCAATCTTGAGAGGATCAGGCACCAGCTCAGCCTTTCCCAGGTAGACAGTCCCCGGACCTGTCCTCCCTTGCCAGATATCCTGACCAGGCAGCCCATACCAGCAGCAATCTTAATTCCCCTGGTACTCGATGGAGAAAACTGGAAGCTGCTGTTCATTAAGCGCACTCATAAGATTCATGACCGCCATAGCGGACAAATCGCTTTTCCCGGCGGAAGAGCGGATCCCACTGATCCTACCCTTGAGGCTACAGCCCTGCGGGAAGCCCAGGAGGAAATCGGAGTAAACCCGGCTGATATTGAGATCCTGGGCCAGTCCTGCTCAATCACAACCGTAACAGATTATGAAGTTTACCCTTATGCAGGTCTTCTTGCCTGGCCTTATGAACTCACGCTTTCAACCGAAGAAGTGGAAAAAACAATTCTGATCCCGATCGATTGGCTGGCAGACCCGAAAAATCATCAAGCCAAAACATGGGAATCTCCCTTCTCACCTGGCACTGAACTCCCAGTGATATTTTTTAACAAGTTTGAGGGGGAAATACTGTGGGGTGTAACGGCCCAGATCGTAGTGGATTTCCTCGATCTGATCCAAAATTCCCCCTGAGAATTGGCTCATGATCAGGGATTATTGAACGTTCCAATCAGCTGTACAGCATCGATTTCGTTCCAGCCCAGGCCAAGCTGGGATTGATCGACAGTGATTCGCACCAGGTTAGTTCTAAAATCTATCCCGTCAACAGGAACAACAAGCTGGTAAGGACAGGGACGATCCACCCGGGCCGGGTTCTTCTGCACCACGGCATAATAGCCCCCGGTTTCCTGATCAAAAACCTCAACCTTCACAACCTGGTCCGGGTTATAACTTTCATGGATCACAATTTCCAGGGGGTAAACAGATGTGGAAAAAGTCACTTCCAGAGTCGCGATCGAATCACTGGCAGCTGAAGCCCATGCAAATTGATAATCTCCACAGCCAGGTGCATCTGGTTCACCAGCTACCTGCTCGGCTCCCCATTCAGGGTTAGCAAACTCTGTACTCGCTTCGGCACTCAGTCCCCATTGATATAACACACCAGCTGCAGGATAACGTTCTGCAGCAAATTGCGTGGGATCAAGTGTGGGAGTGGACTCAACGTTTCCAATGGGGATGGGATCGCTTTCAATCGGCGTTAAACTGCAGCCTGTGATGAGAACGATCATTACAAGCATCCCCGGGATAACTGATTTCATCATAAAACCTATCATACTCTATTTAACTTAAAAACCATCCCGACAGGAAGTAGCCTGCCGGGATGGTTGATCGCTGTTCAAAACAAAATTACTCTGATGCTGCTTCTTCTGCTTCTTCTTCTCCAACCTCGCCTTCAACTCCTTCCAAGAGTTCAGCGTCAGTGAGTTCCTCTAAGAGTTCTGCGCCTTCCTCAACCTCATCCACGATTTCATCCATCAGGACCGGAGCAGTTGCTACAATCACGAGTCCATCCGGGTCATCAAGAATTTTGACATCACCGGTGATCACCAGATCTTTCACCAGGATATTGTCTCCAATTTCCACTAATCCCGATACATCCACAGAGATCGTATCCGGCAGATCTTTGGCTTTTGCTTCGATTTGCAGCTCATCCATACTTAAGATCAACAGACCTTCTAATTCCGTAACCGCTGGTGACTCGCCAACCATAACCACTGGAAGGAAGGTTGTGATGGTTTCTTCCAGAGATACTGCCTGGAAATCCATGTGCAACAGATCACGCATGATCACTTCACGCTGAATTTCTCGGACCAGTGTTAGAAATTCATCTTTGCCAACTTTGATGCTGATCAGAGTATTGGCACCAACCACTTTCAGGACCTGGTGGACCTGCTTGGTGTTCAATGTGATCGGCATCGGTTCAATCTCCTGGCCGTAAATGACCGCCGGAAGTTTGCCTTCCCGGCGAAGACCTTTTACCTTTTTACCAATAACAACTCTTTTATCTGCATCTAAAATATACTTTTTCATTTTTTCCATCCTCGAAGCGCCTCTCACCCCCCACAACGGGCAGTTACCTTCGCCTCTATAGAATAATATTTATCAGTTAAAGTTTTCCATCCTATAACAACGGTCTACAAAAAAAGACCGCCACACGCTAGTGACGATGATTTTATTAGCCGGGGAGATTGTAACTTGCTGCCTAAATTTCGTCAATAGCTGGTAGATATTTTGAGATCTTCACAGTTGATATGATCGAAGCGAAATTGGCGTATTTCTTGCATCATTATACCCAGACCTTTCATTATCCAGGATGGAAATAAATCAACCCACCACTTTTTCTATTCGGCACACAACTTGCACAAAGAGAAGGTATCAGTAAAAAGGAGTTTTTACAATGACTATGACCGTTTTTGATATTGCCCGTGTTTTATCTGCCATGGCCTCAGGTTTATTCCTGATCGGTTTGATCACCTTTGCAACCGGTGTTGCGATTCTGATCATCCGTACCATCGGCAGGGATACAAGAGCGATCAGCAAATCGATCGTCCACCTCACCCAAAAAGGAATCGCGGATGATCTATCTGGCCTGGTTGACAATGCCTCGAATCTGATGGCAGCCACCAGCAATCTGATCCAGACCACCAAGGGCATAGGAGTTTTCCTGATCATCAGTGGATCCCTCTTTATGATCTTTGGTATCGTCCTGACCCTTTATATCGGCCTCAACTAACGGACCCGCGATGGAACAACAGGAACTTCAACGACTCAAAATACTTAAGAACATTTTCCCTGAAGACTCATGGTCCTGGGCAATTACAGCTTTAAGGCGAAATTCCGCCATCTGGACAGAGTTCGATAACCCCGATTTTTCCCAAACTCTCATTCAGGATATCGGAGCTGAACCTCAGGAATGGACTCCCGGCCGGATTGGCGCAGTTCTCTTGGCCAAAGATATTGAAGAAGAGATCCCCTTTCCGATCGATTCCTTTGATGGCCTTTCAGCAGAAATTAAGGGAATAGTTCATCAAACCTATCAGGAATTTGAAGAAAAAGAGAGTGAAACACCTGATCTGGTCAACGGATTTTTACTGGCACTGGCCCTGCTGGGAGAAAAAGGGACAGGTAAAAGTTGGGCTGAGATCCTGAACCAGCATAGAAACAGGATTAACTGGCAAACACCGCTGGTTATCTTATTTAACCTGGTGAAGGACCCTGCAGCTTATCTGCGCCATCTGGATCCCGAACTTGCCCTCCAGGTGCTGCTCTCTAACCCTTCAACCCCTGAAAGCCTGGTTGATATCCTGGTCGAGGTTGTAGCCTACCTGGATATTGGCGATCTGGAAAAATGGTTTAAAGTGATCCAAAAAGAAGTTCCTGACCTGGTTGCACTAGTTGCCCAGGCCCTTCTATCCAGTCTCGATCTCACCAGCGGAAGCATTCAGGAAATCCTGAATCTATCTTTCTTAAATTCGCTGGCGGGGCATGATGACAAGGCTTTAAAGCTTTTGGAAAAAGCCGCGGATCAAAACCAAAAACTTCATGGAAAGGTAACCGCCAATCTAACCAAGGTTAAATCGCACCTGGATGAATCCCGTGTGAGCGATCAAGCCTGGAAAGAGCTGAAAGGATCCCTCAGTAAAGACGATCTACCTGAAGAAAATCTCACTGAAGTTGCAGATATCATCAACTCCTTACTATTAAATAAACAATACGCAGCGATAGGGGACCTGGTTGAAAAACTGCCCAATCCCCTGCCGGAACATCCCGAACTGCTTATCGCACTCTCAGAATATGCTCTGGAACAGGATCAACCAATCCGAGGGGAACAACTGGCCCTACAAGCCCTTAACCTCTCTCTGGATAAACCCCGGGAGAACCTCAGCTCGGTCCTGCTCAAGGCTGGTTTATACCGCGAGAGCGCCCAGGCGGCTCAACTCTATCTGGAAAAATATCCTAATCACCTGGTTTCCCATTTGAATTATGTCGAAGCTTTGAGATCCCAAGGAAATTACGGAGATGCCGCCCAATCAGCTTTGATCCTGACCATTCTCTTTCCCAAGGATCTGATTCTGCAAAGAAAGCTGGCAGGCTACCTGGAAGAAGCAGACGACTGGCAGGAAGCTCTGGAAGTCCGAGCTGCCATCCTGACCAAACAGCAGACAGCCATTGAACAAGAAACTACACTGAATACATCTCTGCCCCTGAATGACTTGATCGCATTTGCAAACTGCGCTTTTTCAGCAAAACAATTCCGCCGAACAGTATCAGCCTGCAACCAGATCCTCGCTCAGGACCAGGAAAATAGCCCTGCCCTGTCATTAAAAGGAAAGGCTCTTTGCAATCTAGGTCAGGACGAAGAAGGATTTGCCCATCTGAACCGCGCGGTAGAGCTCACCCCTGAAGCGGAGATTTCCTGGCTGACACTGGCAGAATGCCAGAAAGGTTCCGGCCTGGACAATCAGGCCCGTCAAACCCTCACTTCTGGATTAACTGCTGCCAGCACCCAGGCCATGATCTATTATCAGCTTGGCAAGATCGAATCAGATGTGACTAATCATTCCAGGGCTCTGGAACAGTTCCAGAAAGCTTTCACCGCAGCCGAATCAGAGACCGTTGATCAAAGGGCATCTTATGATATCCACTTAGGTATCAGCAAATCTTATTATGCCCTGGGACATCACGATCAGGCCGGCGTTAATCTCAAAGAGATCAACGACCGTTTCCCTGCCAATTTTGAAGCAAATCTGCTGTACGGGAAACTGTTGCTGGATACAAAGAATCCTCATTCAGCGTTGCCCTATTTGATCCAGGTTGTTGACCAGGATCCTGACAGCGCAGATGCCTTCCTCTATTACGCAGATTCACTACTGCAGGTCGGTAGGGACCCCCTCGCCGCTACCGCAGCTCTTGGCAAGGCGTTGTCTCTCGATCCCGAAAACGAAATTGCCCTGGTTTTACTGGGAGATGCCCAGGCAGCCAGCGGTGATTATAATAAATCTGTAATCTCTTTTCAGAAAGCCAGAGAAAGCCGCCTGATGACTGATCCCAGCTGGTCACCAAGGATCAGCACTGGATTAGGAAAAGCAGCTCTGAAATTAGGGGAAACCGAAACTGCTCTTGCAGCCCTAAAAGATGGCCACGATCGTTATCCATCAGATTTGCATCTGACCCGCAGCCTGGCCCGAGCTTATCAAGCTGCAAATTTATCAGCCAACGCACTCGAAACAGCTAAAGAAGCAGCTGAAATTGCTCCCCAGGATCCTGATAATCTCTCTTGGGTAGCTTCCTTTACATTAGAACTGGGCTCCCCGGAACAGGGAATTGCCTCATTAAAGAAATTGATCCGGATCAATCCTGAAGATCCCGGTTCCTATATTTTGCTCGGAAAAGCCCAGTCTTCGGCAGGAAATCAAGATGAAGCTGCCAATGCTTTTATCATGCTTTCGAATTTTGATGATATTCAGCCGGAAGACCTGCTCCTGGCTGGCGATGCGCTGATCAGTTTAGGAAAAATTGAAGCTGGACTGACCAGCTTGAATAAAGCAATCAGTATTTGTGAAGCCAATCCAGAACCCTCTCCCCTGCTGCCGAAAATATGGTCCCGGCAAGCTGCAGGTTTTGCCTTATTTGACGACCAGCAGAAAGCCCTTGAATTATTGGACCAGGCCATCAGCGCAGAACTTGACGAACCTGAATGGCGCATCCAAAAAGCGGACCTGCTCATTCAGGGAGATCGGCACCAGGCTGCCATTGCCAGCCTGTCCAATGCCCTTGATCTTTCACCTGACCAGCCGGCTTTGCACAAAAAGATGGCCCGTGTACAAAACCAGATCGGAGCTTCCGAGGAAGCTTTTTATCATGCGCAGGAAGCACTCTCGGAATACCAGGATAGCGGCAGCCCCATCGAAGATATCGAACCCGCCCTGGCTCTGGCCGCAGACCTGGCCTGCGGAACACTTCGAACTGATACTGCAGTAGAACTGTTGGCCAACCTGACTGCTGGATCAATTCCCCAGGGAGAGAAACTCTCTGAGGATAAGATCAACAGCCTCTGCCTGGCCGCAGAATTAGCCCTCGATCAAACCCAGGAAGTTAAAGCAGCTGAGATCAGCAACCTTTTAGTTTCCCAGCATGCGGACCATTACAGGGTAAGTGCACTTCAAGCCCGGATACTGAACCGGCAGGGAAGCCTGAATGAAGCTCGCACTAAATTTGCTACTGCTGAAATTAATTGGAAAAATACACCAACTGACGAACGATTATTCAATACCGCGATGGAAATCGCGTTAGGAAAAACTGCCCTTGAGATCCAGCGCTGGGATGAAGCTGCGGCTCATCTGCAGCATGCAGTGGATCTCTCTCCTCTGGAAAAGCGTGCTCTCTATGAATTGGCCAGTGGTTATGTCATCCTGGCTGAGAATCGGCGCTTTTTTGAGAGTTTCAAAGTCATCCACAATGCTCCCAGCCAAATCGCTATTTCATCTGATGTCTACCAGAGCTTCCAGAGCTGCCTGAAGGAACTCCGCGAGCTTGAAATTGAAGAGTCCGCTATCAAAAAATTAGAAGCCCGGGGTGATGCAGTATTTGCTCCCACCCAGGAATCAGCCGAAAACCTGCAGGCCCTGGCTGAAACATCCCAGGAAAAAGCAGCTTTGATCGCTGCCTTCCGCCACAGTAGACAAAAAGTATTTGCTTCCCAGACGGCCCTGGATCACATCAATGGCCTTGGCGAAGATCCAATCCTGGATGCCCAAATCGCCCTGGCCCTGATCAAAAGCAAACCCAACCAGGCTTTCAAAGCCGCTTCCTCCGCCCTGGAAGGGGCCAAAAGGACCCTCCAGACCCAGATCCCCCTCTATTTCGTCCTTCAGGCTCTATCTGCCAAAGCGGTTAATGACCTGCTCACTGCGGAAGAATCAATGGGGAAAGCCCTCCAGATCTGGGACACAGAACCTCGCTGGTATGCCATGGCGGCAGAGATGGCATTCGATTATGAAAAAAGAGTTACCTTGTATCAAAAGGCTATTGAACTCGAACCGGAGTATGTCGGTCATTACCTCGCCCTCGGTAAACAGCAGCTGAACGCCAAGCAGGGAGTAACAGCAGTGAAATCGATAGATACTGCCCTATCTCTGAACCCCGAATATGTAGATAGCTGGATCCAGCGAGCCCTTGCAAAACGCACATTGCACCGAATGCCAGAAGCATTGGCCAGCATAAATGAGGCCCTCACATTAGCGCCAGAACATAAAGAAGCCAGGAAAACTGCCGCGCTATTGACTTTCGAAAATGGCAATTACAGGGAATCAGAAAGACATCTGGTAACCCTGCTGGGCCAGGAACCGCATGATACCGAATTATTAGGGCTCTTTGCCAGAACATTAACTGCTCAAAAACAGACAGAAGAAGCTATGCGCGTGATCGACAAAGCGATTTCACTCGACGAGGAATCATTAGAGCTGAAACTGCAGCGCGCTTCCATGATCAAACAGATCGAAGGTCCACTGGCAGCTATTGACGAATTAAGGATCATTGGCAGTCATTATCCTGACCAATATCCATTGATAGTAGAGTTGGTAGCTACTTTGGCTGAAGCCGGCGAAATGGATCAGGCGATCCGAACTGCTATGGATGTCCTAAAAAACGACGAAATTGGACACACTAAAGAACAAAAAGCCCATTTGTATCTAACAACCGGCCGGCTGCTCCGCAATACCGGTCAGCTGGATCAAGCCGTACATCATCTGTATAAGGCAAAGAACCTAATCGATCCTAACTATGAGGCCGTTCTGGAATTAGGGCGTGTACACCATGACCGCCGACAATACAATCTGGCCCTGGAGCAGATCCAAAAAGCAATAGATATTGAACCAGAAGAAGCTGAAGGATATTACCAGGCTGGAAAGGTACTAAAAGACCTGAAACAATACAGCCAGGCGGAAAAAATGCTCCGCAATGCCTCAAAACTGGCTCCCAATGATTTAAAGATCCACCGCCAACTCGGCGTCCTGGTTACTTTAAATCTAGTCCATGGAGAGAAACGTCAGCAAGTTATGGCATGATGGACTGATTTGAATATTAAAATCCAGATCGGAATGTGAGCTTATGAAGAATACTCATCTAACACCACCCCGTCAGGGGCAGCCCTGGCACCGAGACCAGCTAATCGAAATCCTCGGCATCGCGGCAGCTGTGAATGAATTCAGCTTTATCAGAAAAGCCGCCTTGGCCTGGCTGGCAATTTATCCCGGGGATCTACCGGTTCAGCTGATCCATGCCCAGGCATCTGCAAAAGTCACCAGGAATGCTCAGGCTTTGTCGCTTCTTGATAGTATCTGCCAGACCGATCCAGATTATTCAGAAGCGCAGCAAGCTCGCTTTGAGATCAACACTCCTGGGGTGTTGAAAGAGGAAATCATAGGCGAATTATTTGCCCTGGCTCCTAACCAGCGGATCTTTCGTGATCCTGAAATAAAAAATCAGATTCCGAATTGGGCACGCCCGCTAGCCAAAGTTCGGGCCAGTATTAAAAAAGGAGATCTTCGATCAGCAGCAAATAATCTACCAGCATTGCTGGGTTTAAACCCAAAATCTGCCCTGGCAGCCGCTACACATCTTGAACTGCTTGTTCTAGATTCGGAAACTCCGGATCTGGCACTGCGGCAGCTGGCTGAACATTATCAAAATAAGTTCCCTGATGCATTATTGCCGCTGCTTGTCCTGGCAGACTCCCTGATCAAAGGTGGGCAATCAGACCGGGGTGTGGGTTTAATCCATAAAGCGGCTTCGCTTGATCTCACTGGACAAGTCGCACGCAGACTTTGGGGAGAGGGCCACGCCTATAAAAATTTATGGCCAGATAACATTAGCACCTACCTGGAAATCCCTATTCCGGCTGCAGTCAACGGCGCCCTGGGCTGGAACCAATTGCCCTCCGGTTCGGCGGTTGAGAAAAGCGATGGCGGGGAAGAGTTCCACAACTTCAGCGAAACCACGGAATCCAAAGGATTTCCTACACCGGAAATATTGCTCAATATTGACGACGATCTGGAGTTCGCAAACCAGAAAAAAGATAAACGGGTTAGTGGAAAATTCCCCATGTATGTGGTCTTTTCAACCCGGAAAGGGCTGGACAAAAAATATGGTCCTGAAACTTCATCTATCATCATCGAAGAGATGAGGAAAACAACTTATGCGGTTCGATTAAAACCCGGCTGGGGCGCTATTATGGTGCTGGCAGATGACCCTTCCAGCATGGCAAACTTCGGCCTTAAACCCACCCTCTCCGATGATCCCTGGGCTCTGAAATTAGCCCTGGCGGATACAGATCGAGTGCTTAATGAAAAAGGGTTGATGATAGGCGCATTACTAATTGTGGGTGGGCCCGATGTAGTTCCCTATCACAAGCTGCCGAACCCGGTGGCTGATGTCGATGCAGAAGTCCCGTCAGATAATCCTTATGGGACTATAGATGAAAATTATTTCATTCCTGAGTGGCCAGTCGGCCGCCTCCCCGGCGGCGCTGACAACGATCCAGGACTATTACTCGATATGCTGCGCCATATCTCTGAACACCATATGGGCAAGATGCAGGACAAAAGAAGCCTCTGGGAACGTTTTCTGGAATGGCTGGTTTCCTTGTTCAAAGGCACAGCCAATCATAATCAGAGTTTTGGCTATGTGGCCGAAGCCTGGAAATCCGCTTCCCAGGATGTCTTCAAAACCATCCAGGAGCGCGGCGACCTGGTTACCTCCCCTCCCTACGGCAAAGATACAGAGATCCCTGTACCCGTTACACGTTACGGCTACTTCAACCTGCATGGCGTAGAGGATTCCCCGGATTGGTTTGGTCAAAAAGACTTCACCAACGGAAGCGTCGGTCCAGATTATCCCGTTGCTCTCCGCCCTCAGGACATCAACGCTTTTGATGACGCTCCATTATTCGTGTTCTCGGAAGCTTGCTACGGGGCTCATTTGAAAGGCCGGGAAATCGAAGACTCGATCTCATTAAAATACCTTTCCCGTGGGTCCCATGCTGTAGTTGGCTCCTCTGTAACTGCTTATGGATCCGTATCCGCACCGCTGATCGCGGCTGACTTGCTGGCGGAGCTCTTCTGGAAATTCATCGACCAGGGGCTCTCAAGCGGGATCGCACTCCAAAAAGCCAAGATCGAACTTGCCCGTGAAATGAACTCCCGCCAGGGCTATCTGGATGGTGAAGATCAAAAAACCCTGATATCCTTCCTTCATTTTGGTGATCCTCTGGCAAGCCCTACAACAGCGGAAAGGAAACAACCCAAAGCTCCAGTGGCCAACTCCCGCCATAAACCGGTCGAAGTGAAAACAGTTTGTGACCGCTCCAATCTCACCACTGATATTCCCTCTGCCACACTGATGCATGTAAAACATGTCGTCAAAAGGTATCTACCGGGTATGGAAGGTGCAGAAATGGTGCTCAGCACTGAAAAGAAGGTATGCAGCGGGGATGGTCATGACTGTGCCACAGCTCATTTCGGAAGCAAGGTACATGAGGAAACATTGGGCCAGCGCCATGTAGTGACCTTAAGTAAAAAGTTTGAGATCCCCCAAAACAGCGGTAAAACCACTCACCGTCATTACGCCCGGGTGACCTTTGATAAAGCCGGGAAGATGGTGAAGTTAGCGGTATCTCGTTAATTAAATAAAAAAAGGATACGTTTCCCTCCCAGGAAATCGTATCCTTCCGTATTTTTGAATCCCAAATATCTTATTTCTGCAATTTTTCCAGCAGCTTCCACTCTTCTGCGGCGGCCAACCTTGCTTGTTTCTGCCAGAAGGCAGCACCGGTGCTGGGGAGATTGTTGCTCTTCAGGATCCTTTCCAAATTCTCCAGTTTCATCAAGCCCAACTGCTCAAAGGAATATACCCTGGCCTGGTAAAGGACTGCTGCGCCCTTGGGACCTATACCCTTTAACTTTTTAAAATCATCTTTCTTGATAGGAGGGCGTTTGGCCTCAGAACGAGGAACCTCTATGACGACTGCAGATGTCCTCTTATAACTGGGTAAAAAGAACCAGCGCAGGAACCACCAGACCATAAGGCCGAGAGGTACTCCTATCAAAGTGAACCAGAACCATCTGGCAATCGACCTCTCACTTTTTCCAAATAGAAAGAACACCTGATCCTCCGACATGAACTGCTTTATTTCTTGGCTCGTTTTTATTATACATCACCAGCAGACCGGAAACGATCTCTATCCATCCTCCGCCGTCATGATGAAGAGCGGTTTCATGGCAAACTTTTTATAATGTGGGCGCAGGCGTTCAGTGTTGTAAAAACGTTCTACGTTAACCACCTTACTTGCTCCCGACAGGACCTCGATCGGCATATTGTCATAACGTCCATTCTTCAGGACTACCAGCCGGCCATCCACACCCTGCAGGATCAGATCCAGAGCCAGGTTGCCGTATGCCATGGGAACAATCGAATCAATCGCATCAGGGCTCCCACCCCGCACCAGATAGGCCAGCTTCTGGTTGACTACATTGATCCTTTTCCCATTATTATATTTAGCAGAGCGATTTTTAAGTTCTTCAGATACATGGTCTCCGATCCCACCTAATTTTTTATGACCGTAAGCATCCAGGATAGAATCCTCGAAAACCATTTCGCTACCGGTGAACGTGGCGCCTTCTGATACCAGGACAATC
Organism: Anaerolineales bacterium; assembly: GCA_021161345.1. GTDB lineage: Bacteria > Chloroflexota > Anaerolineae > Anaerolineales > UBA11858 > B10-G9. The sequence goes on from JAGHAU010000212.1 coordinate 17,957, forward strand.
GAGTAGCGACTGGGATTATGCAAACGGTCCTCTGCCATCAATTCCGTCAGGCGTTCAATATCAAATCTATATTCCGGGATCACGCAGCGATTGGCCGCACCGGCCATCGTGGGCAGCATGGCAGTAAATCCCGCATAACGTCCAAAAACCTCCAACACCAGGAATCGCTCATGGGACCCGGCTGTTGTGCGCAGGCTGTTCACGATCTCGATCGTCCTGGTAACAGCTGTGCTGAAACCAATGCAATAATCCGTACCCGGTACATCATTATCCATCGTTTTGGGAATGCCGACAATTTTCACACCCTTCCTGTAAAGTTCTACCGCATAACTGAGGGTGTCATCGCCGCCCATCGGGATCAGATAGTCAATACCCAAATAATCCAGGTTCTTGATCACTTCGGGCGTTAGATCATTTATCTCTTCTGAGTATTCATCTTTCAGGTGTAAAGGAACCATATCTTTGTGGACTTTGCTGGGTCGGGTCCGGGATGTGTGCAAGAAGGTCCCGCCTGTCCGGCCCATTTTATTAACCCGTTCTTCGGTCAGGATCTCAAAGTTAAACTGGTTATCCGCTTTTTTATCGCGGATCAATTCCATAACACCTGCCCAACCACGTCTTAATCCGATCACCTGGTAGCCTTCACGCAGAGCCCGGATGGTCACTGCCCTGATGGCTGGGTTCAAACCAGGAACGTCACCTCCGCCAGTCAGGATGCCAATTACACCTTTTGTTTTCTTTACTGCTACCATCTTCCTTCCTCCAACAAATATAATTCAATTTTTCGCACACCCATTATAGACGAGATTGGGGTTTTGTGAAGAATATAATGACCGTTTAAATAACCTACCCGGGAATCAGTAAGCGCCCGGTGTTTATTTACAGTCAAAAATTATTTGACAATCTGACCCATCTGAGAGATGTCATAACCAGGCCTTTCAGCTACAGCTTTTCTAAACTCTGTATCCTCCAGCAAATCCAACAAGGGAGCCAGCAGCTCAGATCGGGCATACTCTTCCGGAATTAGCAGATCGAATCGTTCAGAATAGAGGGGCAGGAAATCAAGATCCAGGGCATGAGAAGCCGCCTCAATACCAAGGGCACAATCTGCCCTGCCAGAGGCCACCACAGCAGCCGCTGCCAAATGATTATATTCCTCATGGTCATATCCCCTAACGATCTCAGGCGGGATACCCAGCTCTCCCAGGTGATAATCAAGCAGCAGACGGGTGCCGGCACCATGCTGGCGATTGACAAAATTGAGATCCTGGCGTTTTAGATCCTCCAAACCCTGGATATTTTTAGGATTTCCCTTAGCCAGGAACAAGCCCTGGGTTCGTCCAACCAGTGTGACTACACGCAATGGAATGTCGGGAATATGCTGCTTTATATAAGTTAGATTGTATTCCCCACTCGCCGGATCCAACAAATGGGAACCAGCCAGGTGAGTTTCACCCTTTTTTATTGCCATGATCCCGCCCAGGCTGCCAACGTTGACCGAGGTCAGTCGCCGCTGGAATGGTGAAAGAAACTGTGCTAACAGGTCCAGGGTCAGGTCATGGGACCCTATCACAAATATTGTGTTACGAAGCTGATCACGAGAGCGATATAAACGAACTTTAACAGGATCGCCAGCCTGCAGACCCTGGACTCCGCGCGGGATAACAACTAAACCATCAGCTCTCACCAAAGAAGTGATCACTCCCGATCCCCGGGAAAGCGGTGCGGCCAGGGCTTTGTCACCCAGATAACCAACGGCCACCCGTAAATATTCGTCATCCCCGGCGGGTGAATTTACCTTGCGTGTTATTGAGGCTGTCATTTCCTCAGGCCTTGCCTGGACCCGTCCCAGCCATTTCGCCAACAGCGGTTCCACAAATATCTCTGCTGTCAGGGCTGCAGAAACAGGATAACCCGGTACACCCACTATGGGAGTATCCCTCTCTTCTCCTTTGATCATCCCCAGGATCACCGGATGCCCTGGCCTGACCGCCACGCCATGCACCAGCAGCTCACCGCACTCTGCCACGATCTGGGCGGAGTAATCCTCAGATCCTGCCGAAGATCCCGCGACAAGTAATACCAGATCATGATCCCGAGCCGCCTTGATTACTTCTGATTTGATCCGTTGATAGTCATCCGGAGTATTTTCGATCCGAGTTGCCTCTCCCCCCCACTCCATTACCTGGGCAGCCAGGACGATCGAGTTATATTCAATGATGTCACCTGCCTGAAGTGGTTCCCCCGGATATACAAGTTCGGTTCCTGTTGGGATCACCGCTACTTTAGGTTTGCGAGCTACGTCCAATGTGTCATAACCAGCCCCTGCCGCTGCTCCCAGATCCACTGGCTTGAGTTTATGCCCCTGCGGCAAGACCAGTTGGGTAGCGACCATATCTTCACCCATTTCTCGCACATGGGTCCAGGGAGAGACCGCTGCCCTGACCTGGATCGCATTGGGCTGGCGGGGGTCACTGGCAGTGCCACCATTTTCGCTTAGCGGTTCGACGTTTTCTATAGGAATCACTGCATCAGCCCATTCAGGCAGTGGGTCGCCAGTATCCAGATATGCTGTATCTTCACCATACTGAAGTGTGATCGGAGCTGTTTCTAAAGCACCGTGAGTCCGGTCTGATTTGACAGCAAAACCGTCCATAGCGGAAGCATGATAATGAGGAGAGCTGATCCTGGCCCAAAGAGTTTCTGCCAGGATCCGGCCAATAAGATTTTCATCCAGTTTCAGGCGATCAACACCAAGGATCCTCCACAATCCGGAAGCATGGATTTTCTTCTGCAATCGATTCCTGGCTTCTTCCAGAGGTATATCATCCAGATAGATTTTTGACATCATTCCCCCTCAACCTTAATCAGAAGGAAGTGTGCGGGCATGATACTGGATATCATCCGCCTCTTCAAAACTTCCCAATGCCCTGGCATGGTCAGCTGCCAGGGTATAGAATTCCTGGGCCCGATCAAAGACCCTGGCTTTTTCAAAATGGTGAGCAACACTAATGCTCCTCTCGGGTCCAACCCGGTCGGCTAACCAGGTAGCAACCGCATGATGACAAGCTTCTTTTAGATCGTCCGGCATTCGTCGATAGGCAACTTCCCGCAGAATTGTATGCTTAAAAATATATTCCCGATCACCAGAAAATGAGCTCCCTACTCGCAAGAAGGCCAACTCTTTTTCCATCAACTCATCCAGAGATTTCTGGACTTTTCCTACGAGGTTGTGACTGGATACATCTAAAACCTGGGTGACTCCCGGCGCGCCCCGGTAGGCTGCCAGGACAGAACCTTTCCAAAATACTCTTCCGGATACAGCGGCAAAATATGCTGTAGCCCGGCCTTCCAACGATAGCAAATCCAGGCGGGATTGCAGCAGGGCAGCCAAAGTTTTTGGAAGTTTCTTAACGCCGATCTCGGTAAACTCTCCAGCCGAAAGCAGATTTTTTACCATTTCTTCCAGGAAATAGGGGTTTCCATCAGCTTTTTTCGCCAGAGCAATCAATACATTTTCAGTTTCATTCTTTAATACCGGATAAGCTTCCCGC
>JAGHAU010000022.1 GCA_021161345.1 Anaerolineales bacterium
CAAAAGCACCTACAGCGACGATATACAGAACACCGACATGAATATCCGCTCCAAGAACGTTTACTGCGAATGGGAATACAGCCCAGATCGCCAGGACAGATGCTATTGCCAGCACGGGCGCTACATTATAAAAACCTTTCTCAGCGCCTTCCGGCGTTATGTATTCTTTTGTAAAGATCTTGATAATATCGGCGAGGGATTGGAAAATTCCAAAAGGTCCAGCCCGGTTTGGGCCAAATCGATCCTGGATACGTCCTGCCAGTTTCCTTTCAACCCAGATCAAGGCAATCACGATCACAAAACAGATAATAACTACCAGGACACTCCCAAGGGCTTGGAGGATGAAGAGGGTTAATTCTTGAGATGCGCCCCACCCCAGGATCAGGTTCTCTAGCCAGTTTTCAATCAGGTTAATCAAATCAGCCATGAATATCTCCTGCAAATACCTGGCGTTCTATTAGTACCAGGCCAGCACACCTTTGCGAATCGCGTAAATCAGGCCTGCAAATAGAATAGCGATAAATACCACACCTTCAACAACAGCATATAAGGGAAGTTTCCCCACGGAAACCGCCCAGGGGAAAAGGAAAACCGTTTCAATATCAAAGACCAGGAAGATCAGGGCATATATATAATATTGGGATTTCAACTGAACCCGGATATTGCCCTTGGTTTCAATGCCGCATTCGTAAACTTCTTCTTTACGTTTACTGGATTTTTTAGGGGAGATCAAGGCCGGAAGGACAACTGCTACGATAGGGACTGCTACTGCTACAACCAAAAATATTGCGATGTACGCCCAATAAGAAAGCATGTCTTCTCCTTGCACAAAAACTGTTCATGAATTCATAAATAATTCATCACATCAACTGCAAATTTTACCATAGAACAGATAGGATTTTCTATTATAGACAACCTAGCATGAAAGGATTTACTTATTTATGGAATGCAGTATTTTTATTGGTATCCCCGGCGATTTTCGATCGATCAAATATAAGGAAGATACCGGTCAGCGAATAACCCGGGGGTACCTCCCGTATGCCAGAACAACACCCTTTCTTCTTTCTTAAAAAACCCTTTCCTGATCAGATCGATCAATCCAGCGCCCGCTCTACCCGTATAAACTGGATCTAGCAAGATGCCTTCATTTTCAGCAAATAAGTGGATGGCCTCCCGGTCCTTTTCATTCATGATCCCGTATCCATCACCAGTATAATCATCGTTTACGAGTATGTCTTCTATGGTTAAATTTGTTTTCATCCCAGTCCGAATTTGATATTGTTCGATTATGGAATATACATTATTCTGCAAGTTTGTAGCTGGTTCATCCACGCTGATTCCTATTAATTTTGGAGTTAGATCTTTTCCAATACCAATGGCTAATCCTGCCTGAGTACCGCCAGATGACGAGGCCAGGACTATCCAATCCACCATATTACAATTCAATTGTTTATACAATTCAGCATAGGCCTGATAATAGGCATAAGCACCTACTTCATTAGATCCTCCATATGGGATCAGGTAGGGTTTTTTTCCAGACTCAAGAGCATCATCATAAGCCTGCTGAAGGTCTTTGTCCCGGTTGGACTTGTCTGTCCAGTTGATCTTCGCTCCCAGGAGCCGGTCCAGGAAAAGGTTTGCAGAAGCTTGTTCAGGTTCCGGCCCAACCAGCACAAGGGTGCAGTCCAGCCCACAGCGAGCAGCGGCGGCAGCTGTTTGGCGGCAGTGATTGGATTGGGCAGCTCCGGTGGACAGAACCAGATCAGCGCCCTCTTCAATAGCCGCTGCCATCAAATATTCCAGCTTGCGGGTTTTATTGCCGCCAAAAGCCAAACCAGTCTGATCGTCCCTTTTGATCAACAATTCTGGCCCATCCAACAGCTTGGTTAATCGAGGCAGTTTTTCTATAGATGTTGGCAAATGGGCAAAACTCAATTTTGGGAACATTCCCCCACCTCTCTTTCTATCAACTAATTTGGATCTTCTGTACTGATCTTTCTGGTCTGACGATTGCCAAACCAGCGCATGACATTTAACAATCTGGGAACCCAGCGGGTATATAAATGATAGAAAAATGGTTTGGCGGGATAATCCCAGGCTCCCATAGTCCTAGCCAGCTCTCCTCCATAACCGCGCTTGAAACGATAGACGCCCCACATTGAATCAGATTCATCAAAGACATCCGGCGCTCCCCACATATCATAGACGGTGCAGCCCTGGGATTTTGCCCAGCGCATTGCTTCCCATTGGATCAGATGAGGGGCCATTTTTTCGCTGTGCTCCGGCAGGGACATGCCGTGTAAATACCAGGCACGATCAGCAAAGCGAAAGATCACCGCTCCTGCTACTGGCAGGCCTTCATATTCCGCTATCAAGGGTTGGGCGATCGGATCTTGTTCGGACAGTGGCTCATCTCCCAGGAAGGTCCGCCACAGGCCCAGGTAATAATCTTCACCCCTGATCGTAAAATCTCCCCGGACAGATGTATTGGCATACATTTGGTATAGATCCGCCAGGTCATTCCCATCCCCCTGGCGGATTGTTATGCCTTTGCGGCTCGAGAGCCGGATATTATAGCGGGTTTTGGATTTCATCCTGGCCAGGATCTGATCCTCGTCTTCCAACAGATCAACCAGCACCGTATTGCGGAATTGGATCTGATCCGTCGAAAACAGCCAGCCGCGTTGTCCAAGTTCTTCCAGGAAATCAATACCCATCGGATCCTCAAAGGATCCTTCTTCTCCCGGCACCCCCCTGCCAAGCTCCAGGTCAGGATCGATCTTCAATTGAATTGCGTTCGCTTTCTTTGCAAAAACCTCCAGATCCAGTAGGATCTGCTCTCTATAGGATCGGTTCGCCCAATCTTCCAGTAATGGCCCCTTGGGAGTATACATCACCGATAACCCAGGCAAGACCTTGCGCTCCAGGACCAAAGCCGCGGCTGCCGGTTTTAGGACTTCGAATTCTCCTGATTTGGATGCGATCAAATTCAGCCCATCACCATCAGATATCCAGGTTAAATAATGCGCCATCCAGCCAGAATGTCTTTTGACTTCTGCCCATTGGGAGGTTTGCAGTAAATGGGGATTTTCAAAACCGCTTATGATCTGATTCCAGGAGTATTGTGCCATCTATTCTCTTATCCTGCTTTAACCCTGGTCCGAAGAGTGTAAATAAAATATAAGGCCGGCTGATAAACTTTGTCCCAGGGGCCACAAACCCTTTTCAGCTCACCACCAAATCCGCGTTTAAAACGATAGACTCCCCATAAGCCATCACTTCGATCTGTGAAATTCTTTTCCAGGTTTTCCGCATCCTCGTCCGGTACTCCCCAGAGATCATAACTCAGGCAGCCCTGCTCTTTGGCCCAGCGCAAGGCTTCCCACTGTACAAGGTAGGTAGGCATTCGATCGCGGTGCTGATTTGAGGAAGCGCCGTAAAAATACCAGCTCCGATCGCCCCTGATAAATACCATAATGCTGGCTAATGGAAGACCCTCAAATTCAGCCAGGAATAACTGGCATTCCCCAATTTTCTGGAATAGCTCAAAAGCTTTCCGATAATATTCTTTGGTATGGATGCCAAAGGCAGCCCTATCAGAAGTCCTTTCCAATAAGCCATAAAAGGGTTCCACATCATCCAGCTTTCTGATAGTGATACCCTTTTTCTCAGCCAGGCGGATATTATAGCGAGTCTTGGATTTCATCCGACCCAGGATCTCTTCTTCGCTGCCCTCCAGGCTGATCAGGATAGTTCGAGGAGGCTGAATGCTGTGGGAACTGAGTTTATATCCATCGGGTGGTGAACAATCCGCCGAACCATTCTCATGCCAGCAATCCGGTTCGATCTTCAGGAAAACAGCTTTTTTCTGGCGGCAAAGGACATCCAGATCGTTCTGAAATCCCGTCCAATCCGGATGTCCAAAAACCTCTCCCCCAGAAGAGATCGGACCGCGCGGAAGATAAGCCACCTGGTATCCCAGGGGAATTTTCTGAAATAATATCTGGGCACCCAATTTACCGTGAACAACCCAACAGCTCTCCCATCCAAACTGGGATTTCAGTTCACCCCAGGCCGGGCTTTGCAGCACATGAGACTGCGGACAATCCTTGATAAATTCATTCCATTGCTGGAGGGATATAGTGGGCATAATCTTTGACTTCGATCCAATTGAATAGTTGAATTATCCCGGATCAGGATCCTCTCATCCAGGCAGCTGTTTCATCCAGCCCATCGACAATGCTTGTGATAGGTACAAAATCGAGTATTTCCCGGGCTTTCCTGGGATCACCCAGGGAACGATATATATCCCCTGCTCTGACTTCCCGGAAATCTGGTTCTATTTTTCGTTTATAGATAGTTGATAACTTCTCGAGCAGATCCAATAAGTTGATTTCTTTCCCTGAACAGATATTGAATACCAAACCAGGTGCTTTAACTGATTCCGCAGCCAACAAATTGGCCTGGACCACATCAGAAATATATACAAAATCGCGGGTTTGCAGTCCATCGCCGTATATCACAGGAGTTTCCTCTTCATCCAGGGTTTTTATGAATATTGGTATAACAGCCGCATAATCCGAAGCCGGATTCTGGCGGGGGCCAAAAACATTAAAATATCTCAGCGCAACTACATCCAGTCCCAGCTGCTCCGTAAATAATCTGGCATAGATCTCATTGATCGATTTTGATGCCGCATAAGGGGATAACGGATCCGGTTCTTCATCTTCTGAAAGAGGCATTGCTTCATTCTCTCCATAGACCGCCGCGCTGGAAGCCAAGACAACCCGCTTGACACCAGCAGCTTTGGCTGCTGCCAGTAGTTTTCCTGTCCCATTGACATTGATATCAAAACAGGATTCGGGGTCTTCCATAGACTGGGGAACAGACACAAAAGCTGCCTGGTGAAAGATCAGATCAACGCCTTGAACAGCTTCATCAAGGATCATGCTGTCACGCAGATCCCCCGTGAATAACCTTATATTCTCAAGATTATGTTGAAGGTTTTCCAGTTTTCCGGTTGAGAAATTATCCAGCACCCGAACTTCATCACCTCGAGCCAGCAGAGCATCGACCAGATGCGACCCGATAAACCCGCCGCCGCCGGTAACCAGAGAGGTAGTCATAGAGATTATTTTCCTTTTAAACCAAAGATCGTTGCTGGTGTACCCAGGATAATGCGCAGATCCAGCAAAATAGTCCTGTTCTTGATGTAATACAGATCGTATTCAAGTTTGTCAATGGTTTCATCCACTGTTTCCGGGTAACCGTAATTGATTTGGGCCCAACCAGTGACACCAGGTTTCACCAGCAGTCTGGCCCTGTAAAAAGGAACATCTTTCTGCAGTTTATTGACCAGGCTGGGCCTTTCCGAACGGGGACCTACCAGACTCATTTCTCCTTTCAGGACATTAAGGAATTGTGGGAACTCGTCTAGGTGGGTCCTGCGGAGGAATCGTCCAATCTTGGTAATCCGCTGATCACCTTCACTGGCCCATTTTGCCTTGCCGTCCACTTCGGCATCCTTGACCATGGTCCTGAATTTAATGATCTTATAG
>JAGHAU010000005.1 GCA_021161345.1 Anaerolineales bacterium
AATACCGCTTCGCGGAAGGTCCAATAGACTGGGAGAATCCACCCGCTTTAGGGATGAGGGAAAAGTAAGAAACTGCCAGAACTTTCAGTCTTAACCATAACCCCAAATCTTAGAAGATTATATAGATAATGTTATCGGGCAGGGATCACAACTATGGTTAAGAACAAATCAATAAGTCTCGTAATCCCCTTGATTGCCCTGCTGTTCCTTGTTGGCTGCTCAGGTCAGGGTGAGCCTATCCCCACAACTGAAATTCCAGCCGCAATAATCCCTCTCGAGTCGCCTTCGCCAGCAGCTGAGGATGAAGATGGGGAAATGGAACAAACGGAGACAGTGACAGCGGAGGATAAAGGTGAGGAGGAAATGATGACAGAAGAAAAAGAAATCCTGGCAAATATCATCTCCGTGGATGTTACTGGCAGCCCCAATCAATATCAATTTAATGTGGCTATCTCCAGTCCAGATACAGGCTGCGAGCAGTATGCCGATTGGTGGGAGGTCCTGGATGAGAATGGAAATTTGATCTATCGCAGGATCCTGCTTCACAGCCATGTCAACGACCAACCATTTACTCGTTCCGGAGGTCCGGTTGATGTTGACCCGGATACAGTTGTGATCATCCGGGCTCATATGAATCAGGCTGGATACGGTGGTTTGAGCGTGAAAGGAACTGCCGAAACAGAGTTTACCATAGTGGATTTACCACCAGACTTTGCTCCAGGTATCGAGGAAGAACCTCCCCTACCAACGGGCTGTAATTTCTAGATGGCAAAAGACTGTTTCGGAGAGAGCTGGAGGGGATTTTCACAGGAAACCCAGCATCTTGACATCTATGCTATACTGAAAATATTGAGGTCATATCTTCATCATTCCAGGGGGAAATTGGATCATTGTCTACATTATTGCGCACCTCTTTTTTTGTTGTAATACCCTGATGCTTAACTTATTTTCAAAATATCCCTTTGTCCGAAGGTCCTGTTAACCATTCATTTAAAGGAGTTATTTATGCAAACCATGTTCACCGTCACCTTCGTCGTGGAGCTGATCTTTGCCCTGGGATTCCTCATCGCTCCCGGCACCCTGTTTGGAACCTTTGGGGTAGAACCCAGCCCCTTTGCCATCTCCCTGGCCCGAATGTTTGGCTCCGCTCTATTGGCATTCTGCACTCTGCTGTGGTATACCCGCAAAAGTAAAAGCACTGACCTGAAAACTGCTACCGTACGCAGCCTGTTCCTGTACTGGCTGGCGAGTTCTGTTTTCCTGATCATGGCTCAGTTGTCAGGCATTTTTAACGCCATGGGTTGGGCCACAGTTGCGATGCACGTGGGTTTCCTGATCTGGTATGGGACTTTTGCTTTTAAGAAATACGGCTAGACGCTAAACCCAAACTAATGACTAAGGAAACCGTTTCCTTCTTTAATATATACCCTCCTGGCGAATGAGATATGAACCTGGAATACCATCCGCGAGTGTCTTTTAATTAACTACCGTAATAAAGTATGGTATACCTTGTTACGGTAATCGCTTATCAGTTTGAAGAAAGTTATGAGTAATCGACAAAGTACCAGATATTCCGCTCTCAAATTCATATTTCTTGCCGGTTTACTTTTCGCCCTGGTTCTAAGCGCGTGTTCAGCAGCCGGACCGAAAATCCAGGACGAGGTACCTCTTGCCCCTTCAGCAACACTCAAAGAACCTGATTCCACTCCAACCCCAGAAGCGACAGAAAATCCCTTTGGCGATTGGCTTGAATATACCAATGAAGGCCTCGGTTTCCGTTATCTCTACCCATCTTCCTGGTACGGCCCGGATGTTTACGAATCAGAGGGCTCCTTACGCCTGGAAGTGGGATCAGATGTTGTATATCCCTACGGCACCAGCAGGGAGGACCAGGTCAATACGGTCCCAAATTCCTATTACATCACCATTCAATATTTCGAGAATATCCAGGGTCGAACCTGGGATGATTTTATTAACAGCGGCTGGATTGACACTTATCTTGGGCTGCTGGAGCTGGAAGACGGCGAATCTATCACCACGGTCCGCTCGCTGACCATCCGGGTCAGAGAGGTTTCACTGGGAGATTTCCAGGGACTGGAGCATATCGCCACTTTATCGGATACCGCCCAGACTGAACGGGGTTATATGCGTGAGATCATGGCTTTTGACAAGAACCTTAATTGGCTGCGGATCACTGGCTCCCCCAACCTGGTTGAGATCACAGACCCGGAGAATTGGAAGGATGACTACCGCCGTGTGGACCAGGCCAACCTGGAGTTATTCCATACACTGGCTGACTCTATCATCATAAAATAAACGGCGGGGTTATTAAATATGGGCGACTCGATGAGTTGCCCATATTTAATAATCGCTGCTTCCTGATTATTTCCCTGATCCCTCACTCCTTCTCGCTCTTGATCTGTTTGCGTTCAAAATCAATCGGCCCAGAACTATCCTGCAGAAACCAACCATAAAATCCATGTGTAATGGTTCCAAATCAAATACGGAGTCAATACCTGGTCTTCACAATCAAAAGTGAGAATCGATTTCAGGAAATTTATGAAAATACAACCAGCACCATTTCTTTTACTGATAATTCCAATTTTGATCTGCTCTAGCTGCAATCTATTGTCAGCTAAATCTGTCCAGTATGTCAATCCGCTAGGACAAATGATTCAAACGGAACAACCGCCAGTTGTGGGTGCTAACCAGACGGAAGTAAAACTTGAGAAGAATGATTGGAGCAATATCTGGATTGAAAATGCCAATCAATCCGAAAAAACGCGCATTCTCTTTGTGGGAGACTCGATAACAGATGGGTACTACACCCAGGTCAAGGAAAATTTGTCCCCTGAATATTACCTGGGTTATTATGTCACATCCAAGTTCATAGGCAATCCGGATTTTCAAACTGAATTGACTACCATTCTGGACCGCTATGAATTCGAGATTATCCAAATCAATAATGGACTGCATGGATGGGATTATTCAATTGATGATTATCAAAAAGGGCTGGAAGAATTAAAAGGGATCCTGGATGATCATGCGCCAAACGCATTAATCATCTGGTGCATGACTACACAGGTTAGAGTCGAGGACAACCTGGAATCCCTGGATAAATTGAACCAGGATGTCACCCTCAGAAATCAATCAGCACTGGAAATATTGGGGGAAAACGGGGTCCTTATTAATGATCTCTATCAGGGAATGCTAAAGCACCCGGAATATTACCGGTATGATGGATTCCATTTTAATGATGCTGGAAAAGAAGCCCTGGCGTAACTGGTTGTAGAGTTTATTCTATCTTCCCGCTAATTTCCTTTGACCTTCTCAACTTCTCCCCGTTTGATCTGAAAGCGGTCAAAATCCCTGGCCACATAAACATTCTGAAATACACTCCGGGCCTCTTCTAAAACCTGATCGGCCCGATAGCGGCGTGAAATATGGGTCAGGATCAAGGTCCCTACCCCGGCTTCGCGGGCCAACTCCCCGGCTTGTTTGGCTGTCAGGTGGCCAAACTGCTCCGCTAGATCTTTTTCTGTTTCCAGATATGTGGCCTCGATCACCAGGGCATCAGCGTCCCTGGCAACTCCCAGGAGGTTATCCGTTCTGCCGGAATCGCCCACATGGACCAGTTTGGTACCCGGCTGCTCCTCTCCTAATACCATCTCGGGATTGATCACCCGCCCGTCAGGCAGGGTCACTTCCTTCCCGCTGACCAATTCTCCTCGCCAGGATCCAGGCGGGATTTTCAAGACATCGGCTTTTTCGGCTAAAAACGGCCGCCGGGGTCTTTCCTGGAACAGAAACCCAAAACAATCCGGGGTGCGGTGATATACCGGGAAAGTACTGACGGTAAAATCACCTTCATCAAAAAGAAGGCCTGTTTCCAGGGGCTGAAGAATAATCTCCACCGGTGGATAATTGCCCTTTAATACCACACCAAAGATCAAGTCTTTTATGCGTCCCAGGGCGGATTTTCCGGCAGCGATCAGGATCTTGTCCATCGCTTCCCAGCGCACAAAGGTAGATATCAACCCGCCCAAACCCAGGATATGATCCAGGTGACCGTGAGTGATCAGAATACGGTCCAGGCGCTTAAAACCCAACCCGGACTTCAGGATCTGGCGCTGGGTGCCTTCCCCGGCATCGATCAAAAAGCGGTGTTCACCCCGCAGAACAACCTGGGAAGTTAATCCTCGGTGTACTGAAGGAGCAGAAGCCGATGTGCCTAAGAATACGATTTCGAACAATTTTTCCTCACCTTTAAGTAATCACTGGGTTTATTTTACCGCATCAGGAGTGAAGAGACTGGATTAATGAGACGGGAGAGGGAGAGACCGTGGTGAAGAGACGGGCGGAATGAATGTAATCCGATCTCTTTTTCCCGGTCATTGTTTTACCGGTTTCATCGTCCCTGTCCTTGCAGTCAGAAGCATTAGGTTTTCTACTTCAGATCACCATCACCCTGACTGCAAGTAAAACAATCATGCTATAATTCCAAAAGCACTGCAGGAAGGCAATAATATGGCCCAGGCACGCAAAAAAAGCAAGCCAAAATCGAAATCAAAACCAAAAACCAAGCCCAAAACAGCGGCGAATCCCTCCCCGGAACGCAACCTGAACCTGACCGGGTTGATGATGACCGCATTGGGTTTATTATCCGGTATCATTTTATTCTCCAGCCGCAGCACTCAATTGATTGCTGATCTGTACACCCTGATCCGCAAGGGGTTTGGCTGGGGATCCTATTTCCTGCCCATCCTGCTGCTGGGGGGCGGCGTTCTGATCCTGCTCCGAAACGTTGAGGGGGTGCCAAAATTCGCGCCCGAACAAACCGCCGGTATCAGTTTGTTGTTCCTGGCGGGACTGACCACAATGCAGTTTTTCACATTCCCACTGGATTTCCAGGACTCCAAATATATCGCATCCAACGGCATCGGAGGCGGCTTTGTCGGGGTTTATATCCTGGAGCCCCTGCGATCTACATTTGGAATTGCCGGCACAGCCATCGCCCTTTTTGCCTTGATCCTGCTCAGCCTGTCGCTGGCGCTGAACATCCCGATCCTGGAGCTTTTTCAATGGGTGCCAGGAGCCCTGAAAGCGGTCAAAAATCTCTATCTGAAATTATTCCCGGGGCGGGAAAAACCAGCCCCGATCATACAAACTCCCCCGCAGCGGATCACTGTCCCGGACCTTAAGACACCACCGCCTCCGAAAATTACTATAGGAAAAAGCGATACACCCTCCATGTTCCATGATCCGATCCCGGATCTGAACTGGATCCTGCCCCATGTACCGGATATCCTGAATATTGGTATTGATATCGAACCCAACGAGGAGTTTGATCTGCACCGGGCCTCGATCATCGAAGAGACCCTCGATTCCTTTGGCTCTCCCGGGCACGTGGTGGAGATCAACCGCGGCCCTACCATCACTCAATTTGGCGTCGAACCGGATTTCGTCGAAGTCCGGGGTCAAAAACGCCGCGTCCGCGTCAGCAAGATCACCAGCCTGGCAGATGACCTGGCCCTGGCCCTGGCTGCCAGAAGCATCCGCATGGAAGCGCCTGTTCCCGGCAAGGGTTTTGTTGGTATGGAAGTGCCCAATGAAGAGATCTCCCTGGTAGCCCTGCGGGATGCCATTCAAAGCCCCCATTTTAAGAGAAATAAAAACCCGCTGCGTTTTGCGCTTGGACAGGACGTTTCCGGGGTGGCAATAGCCGCAGATCTGGCCGATATGCCGCATTTGCTGATTGCCGGAACCACCGGTTCAGGTAAAAGCGTCTGCGTCAATTCCTTGATCTCCTGCTTCCTGCTCCACAATACCCCTGATGACCTGCGCATGATCATGGTCGATCCCAAAAGGGTGGAACTCTCCGGTTACGACGGTATTCCCCATTTGCTGGCGCCTGTTGTTGTAGACCTGGAAAGAGTAGTGGGCGTGCTGCAGTGGGTCTCGCGTGAAATGGACCAGCGCTATCAAAAGTTCTCTGAAGCCGGCGCCCGCCATATCATCGATTTCAACAAGAAAACAGTCAATGATGGCGGAGTAAAACTGCCTTACCTGGTGGTGATCATTGACGAGCTGGCTGACCTGATGATGCTGGCTCCGGCCGAAACCGAAAAAGCAATCACGCGGCTGGCCCAGCTGGCGCGGGCCACAGGCATCCACTTGATCATTTCCACCCAGCGCCCCTCCACCAATGTGGTGACCGGCCTTATCAAAGCCAATTTCCCGGCCCGGATTGCCTTTGCCACCGCCTCCGGCGTTGACAGCCGCGTCATCCTCGACCAACCCGGGGCAGAGACCCTGCTGGGTAGGGGTGATATGCTCTTTCAATCCCCGGACGCAGCAGCGCCTGTCCGCTTGCAGGGTGTTTATGTTTCCGATACCGAAATTGATAAACTGGTGAAATACTGGCGTGTCCTGGGCGCCCAGATCAAAGGGCCTATCGGCGGCACCAGCGCATCAGGAGAGCCGGATGCCAAGATGCCGTCCATCCCCCTCAAACAGAAAGAGATGTGGGAGGATATGGCAGAGGAAACCGAATTCGATCCACTCTGGGACGATGCGGTTAAAATTGTGAGGGCTGAGGACAGAGCTTCGATTTCCATGCTTCAGCGCCGGCTGAGGATCGGATATACCAGGGCAGCCCGTATAATCGATACCATGGCTGCTGAGGGCATCATCGGTCCCGCCAAGGACGGCCCCCAGGCCCGCCAGGTGCTGGACCATAAACCTGAGGATCCGTTTTCAAAAGAATAGTAAATTGTAAAGAGTAAGCAGTTTAAAGTCTCCCAATGTGGGAGGCTTTTGTTTTAATAAGACGGCGTGTCATTGCAAAAAGGGAGTTCATTCCCAACGAAGCATTTCCGCTCCCGATTTGCGAGATTACTTCCCATCACTAGGAAATCTTCGCTCTCTTTCTAATAGGGTTACTATCACCAACTTGTCATTGCGAGGATGCAGAGCATCTGAAGCAATCCCGCTCCCGATTTGCGAGATTGCTTCGTCGCTATCACTTCGTTCAAGCTCCTCGCAATGACAGTATGAAGGACCTACCCTCTCGGGATTATGCAAAGCACCCTGTAAGAGTCAATCCCTTCTAGATGTTATAATCTCCACATCATGAAAAACCCTTCCAGGATCCGTTATTTGCTCCTGATCCCCCTCCTGATCGCACTGGCAGCCTTGATCTACCAAATTCCCTTTGTGAAAAGCCGGCTGTCCTGGCGGATCGATGAGCTGAAAACGCGCCTGACCTATGCCCTCAATCCCCCTGATGAAGCTGTTTTTGTTCCGGGGGGAGAAACTCCCCTGGCAACACCGGTTGTGGTTGTTGTGCCATCTACAAACGAACCTACCCTGAACAGCCCAACCACTGAAGCTACTGATGAATCCCTTCTTCTGACGGCTACCCCCCTGCCCGAGCGGGCCGTCCTGGATGGGGTGGTCTACGTCGATCAAAGAGAACGCTGGAACTACTGCGGGCCGTCCAACCTGGCCATGGCTCTTAACTATTGGGGCTGGTCGGGGAACCGGGATGATATCGCCGCTGTCGTCAAACCGGGTATCAACGACCCAAAGCTGGATTTCATCCAGCAAGGTCGGCTGGACAAGAATATCCTACCCTCCGAGATGGTCGATTTCGTTGCCAGATACACCGACTACTATATTGTTGTCCGGCATGGGGGGGATCTTGAGATCCTCAAGGAGCTGATCGCCAACGGCTATCCTGTGCTGGTAGAAAAAGGTTACTACGAAGTGGATTACTTGAAAAATTATGCCTGGTTGGGACATTATCAATTCACAACCGGGTATGACGACGCTGAAGGTGTGTTCATCGTCCAGGACTCAAACTGGCTTAAGGATGAACCGCTGGAAGATTTTAAGAACAAGAAGCTGAATTACGAGACCTACCTGGAAGGCTGGCGATCCTTCGATTATCTCTTCATGGTGATCTATCCTCCTGCCGAACAAGAGAAGCTTTACGAGATCCTGGGTCCTTATGGGGATCCGGCCTGGTCCTACCAGCATGCCCTGGAGATCGCTGAGCAAGAGATCCAGACTCTCACCGGGGTAGACCTGTTTTTCGCCTGGTTCAACAAGGGTACCAGCCTGGTGAAATTGGAGCATTACCTGGATGCCGGTGAGGCCTTCGACACCGCATACCAGATCTATGCCGAAATGGCCGATGACAATGCTGTCCGTCCCTACCGGATCACCTGGTACCAGACCTGGCCATACTGGGCTTACTACTATAGCGGCCGCTATCAAGACGTGATAAATTTCGCGGACTTCACCTTCGGCACAATCGATGAGGACACCCTGGAGGAGAGCTTCTATTGGCGGGGCCTGGCCTATTATGCCCTCGGCAAAAAAGAACTGGCACGACAGGATCTGTACAACGCAGTGTGGCTCAACCCGAATTTCGGGGCGGCGATTGAAATAATCAATACATTTAATTTTGACGAGTAGTGCTAATTAAGGAGCTGAGTCCTTTCAGAAGGACTTCGTCCCTCTTGATATAGGATCCTTATGCCCAGAATCCTCCACTTTGCAGATGCCCATATCGATATCGCCAACTACGGACGCAGGGATCCGGCCAGCGGCCTGCCGCTGCGCATCCTGGATTTCCTGAAGTCACTGGACGAGATCATCAATACTGCTATCCAGGAAGAAGTGGATTGTGTACTTTTTGCCGGGGATGCTTATAAGGATCAAAATCCAGCGCCCACCTTCCAGCGGGAATGGGGCCAGCTGGTGATGCGCCTGAGTGAGGCAGGCATCCCTACAATTCTACTGGTGGGCAACCATGATATCTCCCCAGCAGCCGGACGGGCCCACGCCCTGACCGAATTCAGCACCCTGCAGGTGCCGCATGTGTTGATCATCGATCAGCCCAGTTTCTTCTCGAGTACAGCGCTCTCAAAACTTCTCCCGGAAGGTAAAACCCTTGATCTGCAGCTGATCGCCCTGCCCTGGATTTCCCGCTCAGCCATGGCAGTCAAACTTGATCTGAAAACCAGGGATACCGAAACCCTTTACCAGGCGATGGAGGAAAAGATCTCCCAAGATATTGACCGCTGGCTGAAAGATGCAGACCCGGCGGTACCAACCGTCCTGGCCGCCCATGCTTCTGTGGAGGGCGCTGTCTACGGCGCTGAACGTTCGATCAGCCTGGGGAAAGATTTCATCCTGCCAAAGTCAATCACCTGCGATTCCAGGCTGGACTATACCGCTCTGGGACACATCCATAAAAAACAGGAGCTCAACCCCGGGAAACATCCCCCGGTAGTTTACCCGGGATCGATCGAAAGGGTGAATTTTGGGGAAGCGGCCGATGATAAATATTTTCTGATCGCGGATGTGAAGAAAGGCAAGACCAAACTGAACTGGCACAGACTGAAAAACATTCGCCCCTTCGTGGATGTCAGCCTAACACTCAGCTCCAGTGATAATATCACCGACCAGGTTAAAAAAGCCCTGCCGGCGCCTGAAAAACTGGATGGCGCGGTGGCCCGCCTGGTTATGGAATATCCCAAGGCCTGGGATCCCCTGATCGACGAAAATGCCATCCGGGAGCTGCTTAAGGATAGCTTTGAATTCCATTTCCTGAAGCAGCCTCAGTACGAGCCCAGGATCCGACTCCCAAAAGGGAAGGCTATCGGCTCCTTAACGCCGGAAGAGCTGCTGGACCAGTACTGGATAACCAGTCAGACACCGGAAGACGAGATCAAATCCCTCAACCAGCTGGCAGGCGAGATCCTGCATCCAGACGAGTGAGGAATGCCAGACATCTCTGTTCTACTGCCCTGCTATAATGCCTCGGAAACCCTCGAGGAAACCTTAAACTCCCTGCAAAAACAGACCTATCCTGAATTTGAAGTGATCTGTGTCGATGACGGTTCGACCGACAGGACCGGCGCGTTGCTGACCGGCTGGGCGCAGAAAGACCCTCGCTTCGTCTACATTCCGATAGAGCACAGCGGGGTGGTCGAGGCCGCGAACACCGGACTGGAATTCTGCCGGGGGAAGATCGTGGTGCGAATGGACGCCGATGATCGCTGCCACCCCGACCGGATCAAACTCCAACGTGAATATCTGCTGAAGAACCCCGAGGTCGCCGTAGTGGGATCGCTGGTGAAAGGGTTCCCGGCGGAGCAGATCGGGGAAGGTTTTCAGCTCTATTATGACTGGCTGAATTCCTTGATCAATCATGAGGACATCACCCGTGAGATCTTCGTGGAAAGCCCGATCGCTAACCCTTGCACCGCCTTTCGAAGGTCCTGGATCCGGGAGCTGGGCGGCTACCGGGACCACGGCTGGCCCGAGGATTATGATCTGTGGCTGCGTTTTTACCTGGCTGGAGCACGGTTTGCCAAGGTCCCGGAAGTGCTGCTGGAATGGAGGGAACATCCCGGACGACTGACCCATCAGGATTCACGGTATTCAGTTGAGAATTTCTTGCGGGCCAAGGCCCACTACATTGCCAAAGGGCCCGCCAGAGAGCGGGATGCTGTGTTCGTCTGGGGTGCCGGCATGACCGGACGCAGACTGAGCAAACACCTGGTGAGGGAGGGACTGCCCCTGGCCGCCTTTGTAGAGGTCGATCAAAAGAAGATTGGTAACACCCGGCGGGGGAAGCCGATCGTTTCTGTGGAGGAGCTGCCGGGGTTATGGGGTCAGTACCAGAATCCAATCCTGCTGACAGCCGTACGGGCCCGTTCTGCCGCACCGTTGATCAAAGCAGCTTTGGATGAACTGGGCTTGGTTGAAGGCAAGGATTGGTGGCGTGCGGCGTGATCATGTAAAGCTTTAGGAGTGAGAAGTAAGGAGTAAAGGAGAACGTCATGGATCACCGTGAAGTTGGCCGGCATTGGAATAAAATCGCTCCCACCTGGACCAAATTACTCCGGGAAGGATACGACTACTACCGGGATTCTTTCAACGCCCCGGCTTTCCTGGAAATGCTCCCGAATATCAAGGAATTAAAAGGATTGGATATCGGCTGCGGCGAAGGCCACAACACCCGCCTGCTGGTTGAACAGGGCGCACAGATGAGCGCAATCGATATCTCGGGGGTCTTCCTGTAATTTGCAAACGAGATCCAGCCGGACGGAAGCGAGATCGGCTACAGCAACAC
>JAGHAU010000159.1 GCA_021161345.1 Anaerolineales bacterium
ACTTTTCAAAAGTGCCTCTATCTGATATCGTTGACATTGGGTAAGCTGTGTGTAGTTCATAAGCGCTCCTTTGACTTGCTAGGTCTCAAGAGGCTTATACTACACCGGCTTACCTCTTTCAACCTTCGGTATTGTTTTTCAACACAAAGATACTCTCCACAATTTTCAGCATTTTGGCAATACTCGAGACTAACCAATAAAAATTCTCCGTATGATAGAATTAGCACAATTGGATAATAAAACATGAAATTAAAAAAATACAAGGTAATTCTTTTTGATGGTGATGGCGTATTGTGGAAATCTAACCAGCCCGTAAATGGGATAAACTCTCTTTTTGATTTTTTAGCAGAAAAAGGGATTTTATGGGCACTAATAACCAACAACAATTCCCACACGGTCCAGAATTACATCGACAAGTTTTCCAGGTTTGGCTTGTCCGTCAATCCAAGATCGATATTTACAAGTTCAACGGCAACAGCTTCTTACTTGCTAGATCAATACGGGTCTGGAGCATCACTGCATGTGATTGGCTCAAATGGGCTGATTGTCACTCTCTAAGAAGCCGGATTCAAATTCACTCACGGAGAGGATGAACCCCAGGTGAAAATAGCCGCCATTGTTGCCGGGATGGACCACGAAATAAATTATCAAAAGATAAAAATTGCCATGCGTTTGATTCTCAATGGAGCATCGTTTGTAGCTACGAATACCGATGGATCATATCCAACTTCTGAAGGAATCAATCCGGCAACGGATATGGTGATTGGCGCATTACAGGCTTCATCCGGGGTCACACCTTATGTAGTAGGGAAACCGCACCGGGCTATCTTCAAGGCAGCTCTCAATGAGTTGGGGGCTACGCCTGAAGAAGCTCCGATGATTGGAGACCGTCTTAACACGGATATCCTGGGAGCTAACCTATATGGAATCCACAGCGCTGCCGTTCTGACCGGAATTTCCTCCCGGGAAACAATTGAGGAAAGTACGATAAAACCCACCTTCGTTTTCGAAAATATCACTACATTGCACCAGGCTCTCGCCGAGGTTTACGAATGACAAAATCATTAATCCTATTAACCAATGATGACGGTATTAACTCGCCCGGTCTGGCAGCAGCAGCCAGTGCGCTAGATCCACTTGGTGAATTATTAATTATTGCACCGCTCGATCAGCAAACCAACATGGGCCGCAGTAGAAAAACCTACGGCTCCGGCGGTGGCATTTTGAAAGAAATCCCTGTTAATTATCAAGATCAGAATTGGATTGGTTATGGCATCGAAGCATCACCTGCCCGGGCGGTTGAACATGCTGTAATAGAAATAGCTAACCGGCCCCTATCTCTCGTTGTCTCTGGAATTAATTACGGGGAAAATATCGGAACAATTATTACTGCCTCAGGCACAGTTGGAGCTGCGCTTGAAGCAGCAGGATGGGGTGTGCCTGCTCTGGCTGTTTCCCAGGAGATAGCTGGCATGGATTATCACAGTTACAGCAAGTCAGTTGACTTCTCAGCTGCAGCTTATTTCACCAGGATCACTGCCGAGTCAATATTGGAGGGACAGCTGCCCTTTGATGCTGATCTGATAAAACTGGAGGTGCCCCTGGCCGCCACACCCGAAACCAAATGTGTGGCAACTCGCCTGGATAGATCTCAATACTATGGAACCAGGATTGAGCCGCGCGAATCGGTATATACATCACCTACCCAGGTCATAAATTTTGCTCACAAGGGAATCTATTCAGAAATAGACACCGATGCTTACGCCCTTGCAAAAGGATGGATATCGATCACCCCCTTAAGCCTAGATTTTACATCGCGCGCTCCTTTGGAAGAAATAGCAGCCCGTTTTAATATCCAACCAATCCATGAGGGCGATTAAAAGAAGCTAATGAAAAAAAAACAGATCTAATTATAATTGGCGCAGGGCCAGCAGGGTATGTGGCTGCCATCCGCGCGGCCCAGTTGGGGCAGAAAGTCGCTATTATTGAGAAAGAGTTCCTGGGTGGAGTATGCCTGAATTTCGGCTGTATCCCTTCCAAGAGCTTGCTGAAAAACGCTGATCTGGCCCAGACTCTCACCAAAAAGGCCAAAACCTTCGAGATTTCATTTGATAACTTGCAGCTCGATTATTCCGCTGCAGTAAAACGCAGCCGGCAGGTATCCAAAGTAGAAACGCTGTCGAGTGCAGTGAATGTAACCGTTGAAGGGCCAGCTGGAGAGGAATTACTTTCCACTGACCAGGTCCTGCTGGCCACCAGTTTTATACCAAACACTGACAGTCTTGGTCTAGAACATACCGGTGTCATTATTGACCGGAGGGGTTTCGTCGAAGTGGATGACCGGATGGCAACCAACGTTCCCGGCATCTGGGCCATTGGCGATGTCACTGGTAAGTTGATGCTGGCCCACGCCGGGATGGCGATGGGCACAGTATGCGCTGAAGCCATCGCTGGAAAATCACCAGAAATATTAAACTATCAAAATATGCCCAAGGCAACCTACTGCCATCCCCAGGTGGCTTCCTTCGGTCATACCGAAGAACAGGCCCAAAACGCGGGGTATGATGTTGTTACCGGAAAATTCAATTTCCAGGCTAACGGGAAAGCTCTTGGATTAAATGATTATGCCGGTTGGGTGAAGATTATTGTTGATAAAAAATACGGGGAGATCCTGGGCGCTCATATGATCGG
>JAGHAU010000142.1 GCA_021161345.1 Anaerolineales bacterium
AACATGATCCTTCTTTTGCCGGAAACCCGGATAGAATGGCCCAAATCGGTCCGCTGGACGGCGACCAGATAACAGGGCTAGATGATAAAACAGTTGAATTTGCACTGAGAACCCAGCATTTATACTCTGCCATGGATTCCGTCTGTGTCTGCCAGTTTGTATACGGGCCAGCCTGGCAGCTGTATGACACGATTCAGCTGACAGAAGTTATTCAGGCTGTTACTGGCTGGGATCTGGATGTGGAGGAACTGCTGCAAGCCGGAGAAAGGCGTCTGAACCTACTGCAGGTGTTTAATGCCAGGGAAGGGTTCTCGCGGGAAGATGATAAACTGCCAAAAAAATTCTTCCGGGCCTTAAAAGGCGGTGCGTCAGACGGTTTATTCCTGAAGGAAGAAAACATGGAAGCCGCAAAATCCGTTTATTATGAAAAAGCCGGATGGGATATAAAAACTACCCATCCGACTTCAGCCAAACTATCTGAATTGGGATTGGAATGGGAAGCGAATTATCTGCAGGTCATTTAACCCCCCGGGCGTTGCCCATCTTCCCTATACTAAATCTTTAACCCCCTATGCAGAAACATACTCGCCATAATGCATCCTGTGTTTCTTTAACATGATCTCCTGATAACGTTTCACCTCAGCAACTTTCTCTCTCTCTGACCAGCCCAGAACTGAGGTGCAAATCTCAGCAATTTCTTCAAGGCTTTCAGGCGTGATTTTTCCCAGCTTGGCCAGGGTTGTCCTGCGCAGGATGAAGTCATCCAGGTGCAGGACATCTTCGCCATCCAGTATCCATTCCAGCTCTCCGCGGGTGACCCCCGGCAAAGTCTTCAGTGGTGTAAGTTTGTCGGCAAATCGAGCGAGCACCTGAGAGGTTTTAGTCCCATACCAGGCAAACAGTCCTTCCACAAGGGTCCGATCCAAACCACTTTTCTGGCTCCAGTCCTCCACCAGCCTGTCCCGCTGAGCCTGATTTTTGGGGTAATCCTTGCTTCCGCCAATCAGCAGGTTCCAGGTAGAAATTTTCCTTTCTTTACCCAGCAGCTGCAATACCTGATCGGCAGCATGTTCAGAAAAGGCACGGAAGGATGTCCATTTTCCTCCCACCAGCGAGAGTACAGGGATATCCAGCAACTGACCAGAGGGAAGTACTTTTACCGTATGATTGCGGCTGATCTGGCCAGTTGCACCGCCTTCTGAACGCTGCAGGGGCCGGACACCGGAAAAAGTATAGATTATCTGAGAGCGGTTGACTTCAATCTCAGGGAAAACCCTTTCGATCATCTCTAAAAAGTAATCTATTTCTTCTTCCGTGATCACCGAATCATCCGGGTCATCAATCCAAAGATCAGAGGTCCCAATCAAGACTTTATCAAGTAGAGGGAAAATCAAGACAATGCGGCCGTCCTTGTTCTCAAAGAAGAACTCTTCCTCGCCAATGGCGTTTTTCAACAGGGGATTGTCCAGGATCAGGTGGCTTCCCTTGGTAGTGCTGATGTAGGGCGTCTCCCGACCCATCTTCTGGTTTACCAAATCAATCCAGGGACCAGCAGCGTTCACCAGAACGCGCGGGGTAAGAGTAATTTCTTCACCGCTAACTTCGTCTTTAAGCGTAACCTCCCCACCATCAGCCGAGATCAGGGAGACGTAATTTATCGGAATCGCGTTTTCATTGGCTTCGACTGCATCCTTGATCAATTCAACAGCGATGCGCTCTGGTGAAGGCATCGAGCCATCAAAGTAAGTCGCCGTGTAACAAATCTCCGGATTCAATTCCGGGTATCTCGTCAGGGAATCTGTCCGATTCCTGAATACATGGGGCGGCACGCTCTTCTGTTTTCTTGTGAGGGCATCATAAAAAACCATGCCCAGTTTGATGACCAGGGCGCCTCGTTCGGAAGGTCTATCCAGTAACCCCACAAATTTCAGCGGTGCGTTCAGCAGCCCGGAAAAGCGTTTAAAAATTGGAAATGTGGTCGGCAAGGGTTTAACCAGGTGGGGCAGCCTCTCAATAAGCTGGTTGCGCTCCTGAACTGCCTCCTTCACAAGGCTGAATTCCCCGTTTTCCAGGTAGCGGATGCCCCCGTGAACCATATGGGAAGAGGCCGCACTGGTTCCGTTACAGTAATCTCCCCGGTCCACCAGGACCACATCCAGGCCTTGTAGGGCTAGGTCCCGGAAGGTGCCAATACCGTTGATTCCCGCTCCTATGATCAAAACGCTTGGGGCTGGATACTTTTTTAAAGCCTGTATTCTCTCTTGTCTTGTTTTCATTCCTGCCATCCTATTCAACCCAATCAAAAGTCCGGGTGACTGCTTTTTCCCATTCTTTGAATAATGTAGTACCTGCCTGGCTTTCCAGGTCCGGCTGCCTTACGGGTGGCTTCCCGCGCTGGTTAAAAATCATGCAGCGAGTGCTGGTGGTTCCCTGATCGATGGCAGCGACAAATTGAGTCATCGGCTCTCCTTATGAGGGACATTGTCAAACCAGATCACTCAAAGTTGATTATAAACACATCTGAACATTGTGTCTATCATCATGCACATTTGTGCATGATGAAGAGTATAATATCCTTATCTGCTTGAAATTTATTTCTAAATAGATCAATCAGGAAAATTTACCAAGATGGCAAACCAGCCCACTTCTGACAAAAAAATATCTGATGCCGTGAAGGCAGCCCGGATGTATTATTACCAGAACATGACCACTCAGGCTATTGCCCAGGAATTTCAAGTATCCCGATCCACCATTTCCCGCTTGATTAGCTTCGCGAGGGAAAATGGCTTAGTGGACATCCGCATTAATGATCCCACCGAGGAGCCCAACCAGCTGGCCTCCCTGATCCAGGAGCGCTTCGGGATCAGCAGGGTCCACGTGGTACCGGTATCTGCACTCTCAGGAGAAGGGGAATGGCTCCAGAGGGTAGCCAACTATACTGCCAGCTACCTGAATACTCGCTTCGATTCCAACATGACCCTGGGCATTGCCTGGGGTACCACCCTGACCGCTATTTCTACTCACCTGCTCCGCAAGACAACCCACAATGCCCAGATCGTGCAGCTCAATGGGGCCGGAAACACTCAGTCCACAGGGATAGAATACGCCAGCCAGATAATCATGCGCTTTGTGGAGAACTACCAGGCCCGGGCCCACCTCTTCCCGGTGCCGACCTTCTTTGACTTTCCCGAAACAAAGCAAGCCCTGTGGCGGGAGGGCAGCATCCGCCGCATCCTAGATCTGCAGAAGCGGTCTGACCTGCTGCTCTATAGCATCGGCTCGGTCAACGCCGGTGTGCCCAGCCACGTATACAGCGGGGGATATTTGTCCAAGACGGATTACCGGGAACTGGAAAGTCAGCAGATTGCCGGGGATATTGCCACTGTCTTTTTCAGGGAAGACGGCAGTTGGGCAGATATACCCATCAACCAGCGCTGCAGCGGTCCCGACCTGGACCTCTTCCAGCGGACACACGGGGTCTGTGTGGTTTCCGGGCTGGCAAAAATTCGGGGATTGTACGGTGCCCTGCAAGGGAAAATGATGTCCGAGTTAATTTTGGACGAACCTACCGCGCGGGCTTTTGTGGGGAGCTATCTGGCTAAATAAGGCAATCTCCGAGGTTGAAGGCTCCCTACCCTATAAAGAAGGTCCCTTCCTGTATTCCCAATCCCAGATGTGGCGTTTTGTGCTTGGCTTGGTCCCATCTACAAAATATTTGTCCAAGTTT
This sequence comes from Anaerolineales bacterium, assembly GCA_021161345.1. GTDB lineage: Bacteria > Chloroflexota > Anaerolineae > Anaerolineales > UBA11858 > B10-G9. The sequence continues at coordinate 3,728 of JAGHAU010000142.1, forward strand.
ACATATCCCAGTTCAAACAGCTGTTCCACTACCTTTTTCATCACCACTCCCCGAAAGCGGTTGATGGTCCTGTGATCTGGCTGGCTTATCCCGCCCAGCCAGATATAGTGGATGTTTTCTCTCAGAGCCTTGGCAATCTTTCGCGATGAAAAGTTTTACTGGGTATAAGCGTAGACCAGCACTTCCAGCAGCATCCGGGGGTGATAGGCGCTGGTTCCTCCTCCTTTGTACTACCTCTTCAAGGGAACAATATCCAGTCGATCAATCATTTCATCGACCACGCGCACCAGGTGTTTTTCCGGAATCATCTCATCCAGGTTTGCTAGCATCAGCATGGCTTGTTTCGGTGTGTAGGGTTTGAATTGTTGTTCTTTCATATCCCCTTCATTCATTGTATGATCAATATTCCATATAACCTCCCAACCTTTCTTAATCTTTTTTTCATATTCACTTAATAATGAATTAATAACTCCCCCGTATACTTGTGTGTATTACTAGCAAATACACTAAAGGAGTTAACCATGAAAAAAACGATTTTAGCAGTTTCATTACTTGTTGTCACAGTTCTGGCATTTTCGGTTGTTAGCCCGGCAATGGCATCCGAGTTACTCAAAGGTGGACCCCGAAATGGCGATCCAGAAGCATTGGGACTCAGAAGTAATTCTTATATGGGAGAACTTGGTACAGGAACTGGTATTCCAGCCAACCAAAATTTTTCCATCAATCAGGAAATTGCCATGGATGGCTTGCTGGATGACATCATCCATGAAAATCTGGCCATTGAACTGGGTATTTCCCCAAAGGTTTTGGCTGAGTGCATAGCTGCAGGTGAGTCCATCTATGATATTTCTATCAGTTTGGGTTTTGATGCGGCTTCGTTCAACGCATTGATGGCTGATGCTCGGGTCGATGCCCTGGTTCAGGCAGTTGATCTCGGTCTGCTAACCCAGGAACAAGCCGATTGGGTGGCTTCACGGGGTTTCGGAAATCCTGTGTTTGAGAATGGGGACGACTGCAAAGAAAATTAGTACCAAAATAAGAGCACATCGGTTTTCTGTATAGCTCGGATAAACAAAAATAAAGGCTTGTTTTACTGACAGGCCTTTGTTTTATTTAATTCTTCCTTTATCTTAAATATTAAGGATGCGGGGTCCTGATCATTGATCAAATTTTTGCCAATTTTCACTTTTTTCTAAGCCGGGAATGAAACCCCGGCCTATTCGATGCAAGCCCCTCTTCTAGAGGGGCTTGGTCGTTTGAACTTCCTGACAAGTAGAAAGTGTCCTTCAGGACGCTTTGAGTTGAAATAGCTCCCGGTTTCAATCGGGATGAGGATAGTTCATCATCAAGGTATGTATAATCCGTGTAAAAGGGTTGATTTCGTGTGATGGGTTCGTCTGGGAATGAATCCCCGACCTGTTCGACACAAGCCCCTCTAGAAGAGGGGTTTCTTTTGTTGTAGGATATAAAATATAGAAAGGGGGAAATCTATGGGATCGTCATATCATCAGTTGTATTACCATCTAGTGTGGAGTACTTATCGCCGCCGTGAGTTGATCAATGTAGAAATGGAGCAAGATCTAAAGAGATTGATCCAAGACAAGATAATTGAACATAAATCCGAGCTTCTTGGTTTTGGTTGTACAACGGATCATGTTCATCTTCTTGTGAGATTACACCCTGCAGTTTGTGTTTCCGGGATCGTTGGTGAGATCAAAGGGTACTCTTCTTATGTGCTTGCCAATCGGATCTATCCTGACAGTGGTTTTCGCTGGCAGGGTGGGTTTGGTGCGCTGTCAGTTAGTGAAAAGGACCTGCCGAGGCTGGCTCAGTATATCAAAAATCAAAAAGACCACCACTGTCAAAACAACATTGATCAAAAATGGGAAAAGATTAGTTAATTAAAATCGCCCTTCAGGACGGTTTGGTGCGAGTTAGCTCCCGGTATCAATTTATGAGGGTGAGTTAATAACAAAGGTGGATATAATCCATGCAAAAAGGATTTATTTTGTGTGCTGATTTTGTCCGGGAATGAAACCCCGGCCTATTCGATGCAAGTCCCTCTTCTAGAGGGGCTTGGTCGTTTGAACTTCCTGACAAGTAGAAAGTGTCCTTCAGGACGCTTTGAGTTGAAATAGCTCCCGGTTTCAATCGGGAGAGTATTGTAGCCAGGATCAGATCGGGTTAAATTCGGGAACATATTCCCCCCATTATTCGTCATAAATGAGTAAATTAATTTCAATTATGATGGAGCGACACATGAAGAATAAAAATCTACTACAAATTTTTATCCAGGCGGGCCTGTTGATCTGTCTCGCAGGTTGTTCAGCTATCGCTGGTGTGATGCCTGGAGGTTCGACTTCCCAGGTGCTGGAGTCGAAGATGGCCCGGGCTGAGGTGAGTGTTGCCGCCGGGAATGATCTGGATCAGCTTACTGCTGGCAACAGGGCTTTTGCCCTGGATCTTTATCACCGGCTCGAAACCAGGGATGGCAACCTGTTTTATTCGCCCTATAGTATTTCCGCTGCTGTGGCGATGACCTATGCCGGTGCAGAAGGAGAAACTGCTGAGGAAATGGCGGACGTTTTCCATTTTCTGGTGGAAGAAGAGCGGCTGCATCCTGCTTTTAATGCCCTGGACCTGTACTTGGAAAGCCTTGCGGAGCAGGAAATTCCGGAAGATATGGGGGAAGCTTTTCAATTGAATATCGCCAATGCCATCTGGGGTCAGAAAGATTTCCATTTTGAGAGTGATTTCTTGGATACCCTGGCTGCCAATTATGGCGCTGGATTGCGATTGCTGGACTATGTAATGGAACCTGAAAAATCCCGGATCAAGATCAATAATTGGGTCAGCGACCAAACCAAGGAAAGGATCCAGGATTTGATACCACAGGGAGCGATCAACAGCGATACCCGCTTGGTGTTAAGCAATGCTATCTATTTTAAAGCCACCTGGCTGGAACCTTTTGAAGAATCACTTACGGAGGATGGATTTTTTTATGGCCTTGATGGTCAGAAAATCACAACCCAGATGATGAGCCTGAGTTCAGATAACAGCTTCCCTTATTACCAGGGAGAAGATTTCCAGGCGGTGGAGTTACCTTATCTTGGCGGCCAGGTGTCCATGCTGGTGCTGATGCCTGAACAGGGCCAGTTCTCTGGTTTCGAAGAGAGCTTGAATACCGAAATGCTGGATCAGATCATAGGCAATCTGGCCTATCAGCCCATGTATTTAAATTTCCCCAAGTTTAAATTTGAGACGGAGATCAGTTTGGCAAATATCTTGGCTGAAATGGGTATGCCCAGTGCATTCAGCGACGCGGCGGATTTTTCTGGTATGACCGGCACCAGAGACTTATTTATCTCAGATGTGTTTCACAAGGCTTTCGTCAGCGTGGACGAAGAAGGCACCGAAGCAGCTGCAGCGACCGCAGTGTTGATGGAACTGACCTCTGCTCCAGAGAATCCGATCCGGCTGGTCGTAGATCACCCCTTCCTTTTTCTGATCAGGGATACACAGACCAACTCGATCCTGTTTATGGGCAGGGTGGTAAAGCCCTAAAATGAATTTCATTTGGATATTTTCTATAAAGATCTAAATAATATAATAAATCCCTCTCTCGAGGGATTTATTTCTGCTACATTTATAATCAATGCGACCAACTTCCTTCCTTGGACGATCCCATATTGTTCATCGGCCCCCGTCTCCCGTCCCCGGTCATGCGCAAAGCTTCCTTTATTCCGGCAGGAACGTAAGCTCCACCGTCATGCCCCAACGCAGGTTGGGATCGATCTCGTCCAGGCTGATGGTGACTGTATAAATAATATCACCTGCCTGGGTCTTGAAGGACTGCCCGATCCGTTCCACTTTTCCGGTCAAGAAGGTATCCGGCAAAGAGTCGGGAACTATGTTTACCGTTTGGTCCAGACTGATTTTGACCACTTCTAGCTCGGTTAGATCGCTGGTTTCGATGATAAATTCACTCAGATCGGCCAGTTGAGCTGCCCTGGCTTCGGGGCCAATAAACTGGCCTTCTTCCAGGTAAATGTCCGTGACTGTGCCAGCGAAAGGAGCTGTTAATGTGTAGTTTTCAAGCATATCGCGGGCAGCGATCACCCCAGCTTCCGCGGTTGTGAGGCGTGATTCTAACAGGGTTTGTCGATCGATGTCAACACCCTCTTCTATCCACATCTCATATTCCCTTTTAGCTTCGGCTTCAGCGGCCAGGGTGGCATTCAGGTCGGCCCGGGGGACGTCAATCTTGCGCCTAGCTTCTTCCAAATTGCGTTGGGCCTCATTGAAGAATTCCTGAGCATCTTCCAGATCATCCGCAGCTGCCTGTCGGGCATAGTTTCCCTCATCGACATCCTCGTATTTTTCCCATTCTTCCAGCGCTTCCTCAAGTTCAGATTCGCGATCTCGAACCTCAATCAGGGCATCATCTATTTGATCTTCCAGGTAATCGCGGTCGAGATCTTCCCATTCACGTTCGGCTTCCCCCCGCCGCATCTGAATATCCAGATAGGCTTGCCAGGCTTTTGCAGACACCAGTTCTGAGGTCCGGATGAAATCATCATAATCCTGCTGGGCCATGGTCAATTCAAGTTCAGCCGCTAACAGGGAAGCCTCTGCACTCTCGCGGTCAGCCAGGAGCATCAGGGTCTGACCCCGGGTGACTTTTTCGCCTTCACTGACCAGGATCTCAGCGACCCTGCCCTGAGCGGAAAAGTTGAGCCAGCTATCACGGGCAGGCAATAAGTGTCCTTCAGCGATGACATAATCCAGACCGATGCTTACAACTGGATCTGGGATGGGGGTCTCTACCCCACCGCAAGCACTTAATGTGAAGAGCAGAGACAGGCTCAGGAATAGGATTGTCTTAATTTTATGAGTGTTCATATTCATATCCTTTATTATGGTAGTCAAAAATCAACCAGCCTTTCAGCCTTTTTATTCGTATGCTAAAACCTCGCGAATCGTCAGCCTGGCCGCATTACGAGCGGGCAGAACGCTGGCCAGGGAAGAGAGAATTATCACCAACCCTAACCAGATCAAATAACCCGCCGGAGTGAAGACCACGGCGATGGGTGTGGCGAATACGGCATCACTGACAATATTGGAGAGTAAATAAGTAAATGGGACCGCAAGGATTATTCCCAGTCCAAAGGAAAGCAAACCGATCAACAATCCCTCCACGATAACCATGCGGATAATCTCCAGATCGGTGGCACCGATGGCCCGCATGATACCGATTTCCCGGGTCCGTTCTAAAACGTTCATACTCATCGTTCCGGCCAATCCCATGGATCCGACTGTGGCCGTAAGCAGGGCCATGATCAGCAAGAATGTGATCAGAATATCCAAACTTTCCGCGGCACTGTCCAGGGTTGATAACCCCGGGGTGGCTTCCTGCACCCGAAAGCCTTGTGCTCTGAAATAGGCGTCCAGGTCTTTGGCCATGACCTCCTGTGAGGCTAGATCATGTTCTTGGATTTCGATCCGGTAGGAGAAAGAGCGGTTGGCCAGATTTTGTTCACGGGATATATACTCATATGGCGCATAACCGATCACCCCTTCCAATCCGATGAACTTAAACAAGCCCACTACTTCCCAGTATTCCTCTTTTCCGTTGATTTTAAGCGGGATAGTATCTCCGACTTCCAAATTGGGATAATAATCGTATATGCCTTCAGCGACCGTAAGTTTTTTCACATCACCTGCCTGGATCCAGCGCCCTTCAATCATCATAGGTGAAACTAGATCGCTTCCTCCCGGCGGTGCCAGAATGCTGATGTTTTCGGCTGTAGAGCCGTCAGGAAATAAGATCTCTGCGCTGGCGTATGACCATCCTTCCACGTGCGTTACCCGCGGATCCTGATAAGCGTATTGCTTGATTTCTTCCAACCTGTAAGGCCTCTCAAAATCGAGCGTGACGTCTGCCATGAAATAGTTGCCGATATTATCCACGTAGGTATGCAGAGTGTCCCGGACATTAAAGACGGAGACAAAAATTGCCCCACCCATAGTGAGGGTGAACAGGGTTAGCATTAAACGTCCCCTCTGTCTAAATGTGTTGCGCAGAGAAATGAGCATTTGACGGGGGATGCGGATACCTCGGTCAGCCAGTGCCCTGGTAGTTTTGACTTGGATTTCTTCGAAGCGGGATCCTTCTTCTTTGCCCTCTGAATCTTCCCCGCTGGATCTGCGGACCCGGTCTCCATCGAGCGCTTTTTGGACTGTGACCTTCGATCCATTGATCACGGGTATAAATCCAGAGACCAGGGGAACCAGGATACCTACTGCTAATTGAAGGGCGAACGAGAGCGGTACAATGCGGTATCCCAGCAGCGAGAAACCCATTTCGTCGGCAATATATTGGGCCAGCCAATAGGCACCCTGCCCTCCGGCTGGAATGGCGATCAAGAGCGCTAAAAATCCAAAGACCAGCAGCTGAACCAAATACATTCTAAAGATGATTTGATTTTGCCCTCCGATCAGTTTCATGACGCCGATATGGCGCAGATGTTGATTGAGCAGGGCGCTGAGGGTATTGGCTATCAACGAGCTGGAGAGGAAGACAATTAGAACCCCCAGGACCATTAAGATTCCCAGAACTGCATTGATGGTAGGCTCCAGGGGATGTTCATGCGTTTTAGAGCGGAAAGTACGGCCAATTCCGTAGTCGTTTTTTTCGATCTTGTCTGTGAGATCAGCAATCACAGAACGGATATGCTCGTCATCATCCTGTCCGGTTTCAACGGTTGCAAAAATGCGGTTGAATTGATCTGGTTCAGCAAAGAATTTTAAAGTATCTGAAGTGATGTAAGCCAGGGGCGGAGCGAGAAAGTCGATGGCGCCAGTAGATGAATCCATCACAATCCCGGCCACTATAATTTCTTTGATGGTTTCATCCCGGAGCTGAATTTCCAGGTTCTCTCCAGGAGATATGTTCAGCTCTTCCAACACATCACGCTCAAGCAAGATCTGGTTTTTTTCTGGTGCTGCGCCGCCAGTGACAGGTTGGAGAAGATTGATCTTGTTCTCGTCAAAATTTTTCATGGACACCACATCAACCGTGATCCACTGGGTTTCTCCCGGAATGCGCACTTTGAGGTTGAATACCCGGCGCGCTTCAGCTTCTTTAATCCCCTCAAAATTTCGGATTGTATTCAGAAGGTCCTGATCAAAATCATCCATCCGGATTTCTATATTAGATGGATTATTGGCCGCGTAGCTCAGGCCCATATCCTCTGAAATAATTACATAAGCGCCGGCGATAACACCTATCGCGAATATACCCACGGCAATAGAAAAGACCACCAATATGGTGCGGGCTTTATTATCGATCAGATCTGAAAGCACTTTTCGCCAACGGGGGCGCATAATTTCTCCTGACAGGCTTCAGCCTCTTCCAAATAATCCTTTTTTCTTGGTGCGGGTGATGTTCTGATTCTCATCCAGGCGCTGCTGAACAATGCGGCAGATGGCTTCCTCAGTGAGGGGCGATTGGTCCATCAGCCACTGAAAATCCTCCCGGGGGAGGGCTAAAAGCTCAACAGGACCCTGATTAGAAGCCCGCACGCTGGCGATGGCCTTGCCGCCTTTAAGCAGCGAGATCTCGCCAAAAAAATCATTCTTTTTCAGGGAGGTGATCACCAGGTCATCCCGGAAGCGCCCCTGGAGGACGATCTCTACCTGACCTTTCTGGATCATATAAAAATTTTCAACACGATTGCGCTGCTCGAGGATGGTCGCTCCTGGCTGATAATAAAGAGGCTGGACCCGGTGGCTGAGCTCCATCATCAAAGGATGGGTCAGGAGCGGCAGGGATTGGGCGATGGTCTCATTAACCAGCTCCCCGTCGGAAATGAAGATCGTTCGGGAAGCCCGTTTGGTCATCGAAGGATCGTGGGTGACCATCAGGATGGTTTTCCCGCGCCGGGAAAGCTCTTCAAAGAGATCGATGATCTTTCCGGCAGAGCGGGAATCCAGGTTGCCGGTGGGCTCATCAGCTACCAGGATGGGCGCGTCGGTGGCCAGGGCGCGGGCAATGGCCGCGCTCTGCTGCTGGCCCCGTGAGACGGCCCGCGGGAGATGCTGGGCTTGGTCTTTCAGTCCGACCAGTTCCAATAATTCGAGGGCTTTTTTGGGCCGCTGGTCGATCTCGTACATGCCGACATAATCCATGGGCAGCATGACATTTTCCATCAGGTTGAGCATGGGCAGGAGCTGGAAGAACTGGAAAACAATGCCCAGGTTGCGTCCCCGCCACAGGGAGCGCTGGCTTTCAGTGAGGGAGTAGATATCCTTTCCATCCACCAGGACCTGGCCGCCAGTGGGGTGGTCGATGCCGGTGAGCATATTCAGCAGGGTCGATTTTCCGCTGCCAGACTTACCGATCAAGGCTGCAAATTCGCCCTGCTCCAGGCTAAGGTCAACGCCGCGCAGGGCTGTGAAGTCGCCCGCCGTGGTGTGGTAGGTTTTGACGATATCCTGCATCTGGATCAAGCCTTGATTCTGGTCCGTGGGAAAACTGCCGGGTTGAATTTTCATAACTCAATCCCTTCCCCGACCAGTTGTCCATCGGCGATCTGAATATAACGAGAGAAGCGGGGTAAAAGTCCCTGGTCATGGGTGACCATAATGATGGTACGGTTGTCATCTAATAATCGCTGGAACAGTTTGAAGATATGGTCGGCAGTGACGGAATCCAGGCTGCCGGTGGGCTCATCGGCTACCAGCAGGGGTGGATCGTTGGCCAGGGCGCGGGCGATTGCCACTCGCTGCTGCTGACCGCCTGAAATCTCAGAGGGGTATTTGTCGATATGTTCGCCAAGCTCGACCATATTTAATAATTCCAGCGCCCGCTCCTTGCTTTTACGGGGATGATAAAACCCACTAAGGTCCATGGGCATCATCACATTCTGGGCCAATGTGAGCATAGGAAGAAGCTGGAAGGATTGGTAGATTACACCCAGGTTGCGGCCGCGCCAGAGGGTGAGCTCGTTTTCACTCAGTTGATCCAGATTGACGGAAGTACCGTTGGTATGAGCCCGGACCTGGCCGGCACTGATCTGGTCGACCCCGGTGATCATATTCAGGAGAGTGGATTTACCAGCTCCGGATTTGCCGATCACACCCAGGAATTCCCCGCGATAAATATCGAGGTCGATACCCTGCAGGGCAGGGAAAGATCCCGCTTTGGTGACGTAGTTCTTCACTACGCCGCGCAGTTCGATCAGGGGAGATTGGAAGTCAGTCATTTAGGTCCATTTTCCGTATCATTTATTATTTTCCGGTTTTTTTCTACCCGGTGTCATCACCTGCCAGATAGGTTTGGTCACCAGTTCAAAAAAGATCTCACCCATCTCCTGAGAAGAGGGAGTCAGGTCATTCTCCAGCCACCAGCTGATCAGGGAAAAGGCTGAGCTAATGATGTGGCTGGCCGCCAGGCTGGCGGGAATATTCTCCTGGGGTAGTTTGGATAAAAAATCTTCCAGCCTTTGGGTAGCCCGCTTCATGACCGGGTCGAAGACAAAACCCATGCCCTCGTCCAGCAGTAAAAAGCGGATATTAACCTGGTTGTCCTCAACGTGCTGGAAGAGAGTGTGCCCGATTTGAAGAAAGTACTGTTCAGGGTTTGCAGCCAACTCTCCCATCTGGGATAAGTTAAGAATTTTGAATAAATCATCCAGCTTGTCCTGGGCGATGCTGACCAGAAGCTCATCCAGCCCGTTGTAATGGCGGAAGTAAGTGCGGTAGCCGATGTCGGCCCGCTTGGTGACATCCTGAATGGTGATATTGCGGTAGCCTTTTTCCTGGGCTTCCGCGATTAGTGCGTCCCCGAGCAATTTTTGGGTCCTGAGAATCCTTTTATCCTGAGTCATTGTTATGGCAACTCGAATGCGTTATGGCAGTCGATGGGTCATAATTCTATCCCAGAGGGGGAATTGGTCAAGGTGCTGGGGATCATATGGGGCATACAAGATTGTCAGGGGAAAAATGACGGGAGTCATAGGGAGGGGAGAAATATTTATTGCTGCTGAGTCGCTAGTACTTTACATAAACATAGATATGAAACAAAAATGTCCCTGTACGGGGACATTTTTGTTTGTCACTCTCAGGACTTCAGTTCGTGAATTACCCCAACCTTTCGATTTCCTGTTCGGCAACCTCAGGTTCGAGTTTCTTGAAGAGTGGTTTGGGTTTGTTGAAGGGCCGGCCAGCCTGGATATTGCTCAACTGCCAGTCGCAGCAAGCCTCACCCTCCCGGTAGCGCAGTACGGTGTGGGTGCCCAGATTATCTTTAATATCCTCTGTATACTGTTCTCCGAAGAGCGGTTTACCATATCCCAGGATTTGGTGCAGCTGTTCGCAGGTGAAAGGCAGGACCGGCGCAAAAAGAATCTTGAGGGAGTCAATGGCCTTGATCGCGGTATAGATGGTTTTGCCGGCGGCTTCCTTATCTTCTTTGATCTCAAACCAGGGCGCTTTACCATCCAGGTATTTATTCACTTCCCCGGCCAGGCGCATGGTTTCGGTCAGCGCAACACGTAATTTGACCCGATCGTACAGGTCGCCGACCATCTCGAAACCATCTTCGATGATTTTGAGGATAGCGAGATCCTCTGGGCGCAGCTCTCCGGGATCAGGGACTATACCATCCCATTGTTTATGGGCGAAGGATAAAACCCGGTTGACCAGGTTCCCCCAGGTAGCGACCAGTTCGTTATTATTGCGGGCCACGAAGGCACTCCATTCCCAATCTGCGTCCCGGGTTTCTGGCATGTTGGCGGTCAGGTAGTAACGCAGGGGGTCGGGATCATACCGGGAAAGGAAGTCCAGGCCGTCCACAACCCAGTTGCGGCTGCCAGAGATCTTTTTCCCTTCCATATTCAGGAATTCGTTGGCGGGAACGTCATAGGGAAGCATCAATTCGTGGGAATCATCTTCGTCAAAAAGAGCCCCAAATTTATTACCAACGCCGGCCAGCTCTGCCGGCCAGATTACAGCATGGAAAGGGATGTTATCCTTCCCGATGAAATAATAAGCCCGGCTGTCTTTGTTGTACCACCAGTCCTTCCAGCTCTCCTCATCGCCAGTTATTGAAGCCCATTCAATTGCAGCTGAAAGGTAGCCGATCACAGCCTCAAACCAGACATAGAGGCGTTTATCTTCCCAGCCAGGCACAGGAACGGGGATGCCCCATTTCAGGTCGCGGGTGATAGCCCTGCCATGCAGGTCATTGGCCTGGATCTGGCCTAGGGATTGGCGTAAAACATTAGGCCGCCAGTAATCCTCCCGGTCCTTCAAGAATTCTACGATCTGGGGTTGTAGAGTGCCCAGGTCTAGATAAAAATGTTCGGTTTCACGCAGTTCGGGGGCGGAGCCATCCATCTTCGAGCGGGGATCGATCAAGGCATTGGCTTCCAGCAGACTGCCGCAGTTGTCACATTGATCGCCGCGGGCATTCTCGTATCCGCAGATGTAGCAGGTGCCTTCCACATAGCGGTCCGGTAAAAAACGTTCCTGAGTAGACGAATACCACTGCTTCTGGGTTTCTGCGTAGAGATACCCTTTTTCTTTGAGGGCGCTGAACATAGTTTGAGCGACCCGAAAATGGTTCTGAGTATGAGTGCTGGTGAAGAGGTCATAACTCAAGCCGGATTTCTGGAATAGGTCCAAGAATTTGGCGTGATATTCCTTATAAACCTTTTCTGGAGTTTTATTCTCCTGATCTGCCCGGACAGTAATGGGTGTGCCGTGGGAATCAGATCCTGAGACCATCAGCACCTGGTTGCCCTGCAGGCGGTGGAAGCGGGCATAGATATCGGCGGGGAGGTAGGAACCGGTCATATTGCCGACATGGATATCAGCGCTGGCATAGGGCCAGGCAACGGCGACGAGGATGTTTCTATTCATAGGTTGCTCCAATAAAATAGCTTAACAAAAAAAGCTGTCCTTTGTGGACAGCCATGGTTATTTTCATATTCGGGGCTCAGCGCTCTTTTTTGACGCGCACGGCTGCCAGGATCAAGGATGGGCTCACTCGGCCCTTCCGCATGACCATCATCACAGTCAGTAATACAATCATAACAAGAATATTCACGGTTTTTCCTCTATTAAACTTTATCCTAGTCTATATGGCGAGGGTGGATTTGTCAACCCTGGCCGGGTCCTGGATCTTGTCCGTTTCTCAAATCGTTATTTACTTCAAGCATCCATCCCTGTCCAACTCGTTCAAGACCTCCCCGATATCCTGATATTTTTTTCAATCAACAAATGAGCAGCAGTAATCAGTTATATTTTTGACTCTCAAGCCAAATTTGGATTGAGCCGGGACTTCGAAAGATTCTCCAGCGCTAAACCTTTTCCAACTTTCTGTTTCAGGCAGTAGTACCTCTAGATCTCCGGAAATTATTTCTATGATTTCTTTATCATCTGTGTTGAAATCATATTCTCCAGGGAGCATTATCCCTAGCGTTTTTCGAGAACCATCTAAAAGGACGAGTGAACGGCTTGTAACCTTACCGTCAAAGTAAATATTTGCTTCTTTGATTATTGTTATATCTCTAAATTCAGCCATAATCACATCCTCCAATTATTGATATCCAATAACACAACTTATTGAGAGTAACTCTATTTTTTCCAGAAAACAGGAAATTTCCAGGCAAATTTGCTATAAACCCGGTTATCTTTATTATATATTGAGT
>JAGHAU010000167.1 GCA_021161345.1 Anaerolineales bacterium
GATTGAAGGATTTCATTAACCTTGGACGATTGAATAGCAAACAGGGCTTTGGTATGCAAAGTAGGAAGGAAATATCAATTTATGTATTTTGATGAAGTAGTAATTGATGTATTTGGTGGAAAAGGTGGCGATGGAGTCATCCAGTTCCGCCGTGAAAAATATGTACCCCGCGGTGGTCCCGATGGCGGTGATGGTGGACACGGGGGAGATGTTATCTTACAGGTAGATCCTCACGAGAATACTCTTTCGGATTTCCGGCATCAGCGGGTATTCAAAGCCCAGAATGGTTTTAGAGGGAAAGGAAAGAACCAAACCGGGGCATCCGGGGAAGACCTGATTCTCAAGGTCCCACCCGGAACAATGGTATTTAATGAGGGAGACGATTCCTTTATAGGCGATCTTGTTGAAGATGGACAACAGCTGATTATCTGCAAAGGAGGTCGGGGAGGGAGAGGTAACACACGTTTTAAATCCTCGAAAAACAAAGCTCCCAGAATAGCGGAAAAAGGCGCGCCCCCCGAAGAGAAAACCATCAAGTTGGAACTGAAATTGATTGCCGACGTCGGTATTATCGGCGTACCCAATGCAGGGAAGTCTACCTTGCTCTCAGTGATCAGCAACGCCAAGCCAAAAATTGCTCCCTATCCGTTTACGACCCTCCAGCCAAACCTTGGCGTAGTGGATCTGGATGAGGAGATTCAGCTGATTATGGCAGATATTCCAGGCTTGATCGAAGGCGCCCACCGGGGAGAAGGACTGGGTCATGATTTTCTAAAACATATCCAGCGCACAAGGGTTTTGATCCATCTCCTGGATGGGCTGTCAGATGAACCTTTCCTGGATTTGGCCCAGATCAATTCTGAACTTGCTTTATTCGATCCGGCTTTGGGTGATAAACCCCAGGTTGTGGTTTTAAACAAAATGGATTTGCCAGAAGTTGAGGAAAAGTGGGAAAAATTAAAGGAACAGCTGAGTGATAAGGGGTACCAGGATATTTTTGCCATATCTGCTATCACAAATCAGGGAATCAGACCTATTCTTTATAGAGCTGTGCAGTTATTGAAAGAGACTCCGGAATATGAATATAGAGTGGAAAACGACGATGATGAGATGCCGGTTTATCGATATGATGACGACCCCCAGGATTATTTCATTCTAAAAACAGAAAGTGGTTGGCGGATATCTGGTAAAGCCCTGGAACGTGCAGCGGCAATGACCTACTGGGAACATTTCCAATCTATCCGGAGATTCCATAAAATTCTGGAAGCAATGGGTGTGGATCGGGCCTTAAGGGACGCAGGTGTTAAACCTGGTGATATAGTGATGATCGGTGACCATGAATTGGAATGGGAAGAATGAAAAACCCCAGGGTTGGTTATTTCGGGGGAACTTTCGACCCACCTCACCTGGGACATATCATCCTTGCAGTAAAAGCCAAAGAATACCTGGATCTTGACGAATTCCGGTGGATCATCACCCCCGAACCTCCCCATAAAAAGGACCGGACCATTACGCCGGTTAAATATCGACTGGAGATGCTTAAACTGGTTGTTGCAGATCAGGGGATGTTTGAAGTATCTGAGGTTGATATTCAGCGTGACCCTCCCCATTACGCAGCGGATACAGTGGAAATCCTTAAAAATCAACAACCCTCAGCAGAACTGGTGTATATCATTGGAGAGGACTCATTAAAGGATCTGCCCGATTGGCATGAAACTTCCCGATTTCTATCTGCCATCGATCAGCTGGCAGTAGCTCCCAGACCGGAAGTATCGACCGATATGGATCAATTGGAACTGATACTGCCAGGTTTGTCAGACAAAATAGTATTCATCCCGGATGTTATGATTGAAATATCTTCCAGTATGATTCGAGAGAGAGTAAGGGAGGGCGCTCCCTTTGAACATTTTTTGATAGATAGTGTGGCTGAATATATAAAAATGAACCAGCTTTATCTTCCTGAGAACGAATAAGAAAGTAGATCAAGGTTCTATCCTGAAGAGGTGATATGGCATTTAAAACCATTCTTTCTGCTGCAGACCTGAAAAAGAATTTGGATAATCCTGACTGGGCAATCATGGATTGCCGTTTTGACCTTCAGGAACCCGATCTGGGTTACCAGGAATACCTGACCGGACATATCCCCGGATCTCTGTATATTCATCTTGACCGGGATCTATGCAGTGAGATCATTCCCGGAAAAACAGGCCGGCATCCGCTGCCGGACAGCAAGGTATTTGCTGACCGGCTATCTTCCTGGGGTATTGATAACTCGACCCAGGTAGTCGTTTATGACAATGAAAATGGAGGATTGGCTGCCAGGTTGTGGTGGCTGCTGCGTTGGTTAGGGCATAATAATGTTGCTATTTTGAACGGCGGATGGCCTGCCTGGGATATTGAGAACAACCCGGTTGAAACAGGGGAGTCTACCAGAGAGCCGAGAGTTTTCACTCCGGCAGAACAACCCCAATATATCGTTGATGCGGAATTTGTGGAGAAGGTCAGATTGGACCCAGATTACTTGCTGGTGGATTCCAGGGCAGCCGAACGGTATTGGGGTATAAACGAAACCATTGATCCAGTTGCCGGTCACATCCCGGGCGCTGTGACTGCCCCCTACGCTGGTAACCTGGATGATCAGGGGTTCTTTTTGAAAACTGAGCTTTTAAAGGAACGCTTTGATAATTTACTGGGAGGTATTCCTGCCGAGAACGTTGTCTTTTATTGCGGTTCAGGAGTAACGGCAAGCCACAATATTGTTGCCATGATAGAAGCCGGATATGAGATGCCGAAACTATATCCCGGCTCCTGGAGTGAATGGATCACAGACCCGGGACGGCCGGTAGGACCGTAAAAACCCAGGAGTTAAATGAAGATTTCCCTTGCATTAGCTCAATTGGATCTAAAACGCGGAGACCCTGAGAATAATTTTCTCAAGGCTCAAGAAGCGGTTCTACAGGCATCCAATCAAGGAGCGGAAATCGTTCTACTGCCCGAATTATGGGCCAGCGGATTTGATCTTGATCATACCCGGGTATATGCCAGCTCTCTTGGTGAGGGCTGGTTCGCCCGTATGCGGGATCTGGCAGCGGAAAATGAAATCGCGCTGGGTGGATCAATGATCGAAAAAAAACAGGGGGAATATTTCAATACCTTTGTTCTTTATAATAAAGATGGCGACTTGCTGGGATCGTATCGGAAAATCCATTTATTTCAAAAACTTCAAGAAGATATCCATTTCGCGGGGGGAAATCAAATTGTAGTGGTTGATTCTCCCTGGGGAAAACTCGGATTGGCAATTTGTTATGATTTGAGATTTCCGGAAATATTCAGGAGCTGTGCGGTTCAGGGAGCGGAGTTGATTCTGCTTGTAGCGGAATGGCCCTTAAAGAGGATCGAGCACTGGAAGATCCTTCTGCAGGCCCGAGCGATAGAGAACCAATGTTTTATTGCAGCTGTAAATAAAGCCGGTATTAGCCAGGGAGCAGCCCTGGGTGGAAACAGCGCCGTCGTCAGTCCCATGGGTGAATTCCTGGCACTGGGCGGAGAGAACGAGGAGCTGCTTCAAGCCGACCTTGATCTGGATGAAGTATCGAAAATCCGTGAATGGATGCCTGTGTTTGATGACCGCAGGCCTGGAGTTTACTGATCTTCTTTTCGCCGGAAGATGCTTTAATAATTGCATTTTGGGTATGCTGCCCACAATATAAAATTGGCATTCTAGCCAGGCACAGAATTGGACGATTCCCTCGTTCTTTGTTTCACAATGTTTTTGATTTGGAGTATAATGTCCGCGGTGTCAGGTGGAAGAAAAAAGCTTGTTTTTGAAATCAATTAGAAACTAAGAATTTCTTCATTCTAAATGGCACAAAATAGATGAGATTATAAATAGTTAAACGTCAGGAAGTATATATGCTGGAAGAATTTTTTCACCCAAAATCAGTAGCTGTTATTGGTGCCTCAACCTCGCCCGGGAAGCTCGGATACGCTGTTCTGGAAAACCTGGTTGAAGGGGGATATGTAGATGTAGGCACAATTTATCCTATCAACCCCAAAGCCGATGAGATCCTTGGACAAAAAGCCTATCCCTCTGTGCTTGATGTCCCAGGTGATATTGACCTGGCAGTTGTAGTAATCCCATATAAATTTGTTCCTGCGGTCCTTGAAGATTGCGGAAAAAAGAAGATCCCTGCTGTTGTAATCATTAGCGCTGGATTCCGTGAGGCTGGTATGGAAGGGCTGGAGCGGGAATTGGAATTGGTAGAAATTGCCGAGAAATATAATATCCGCTTAATTGGACCAAACTGTTTGGGAATCATTGATACCTATACACCATTAAATGCCTCATTCTCAGCTGGCACTCCTCCCAAGGGACCAATGGCATTCATGTCCCAATCAGGCGCCCTTGGTACTGCGATCCTGGACTGGGCTCAGGCCGGACGACTTGGTTTGTCAAAATTCGTCAGCCTCGGAAATAAGGCCGATGTTAGTGAGATCGACTTATTGGAAGCCTGGATGAATGATAAAGATACCAATGTGATCCTGATGTACAGCGAGGGATTACCAAACGGACAGAAATTCATAGAGGTTGCCCGCGAGGCCACTAAAGTGAAGCCTGTTGTTGCTATTAAATCCGGTGTGACTAAATCCGGTTCCCGGGCAGTGTCCTCCCACACGGGTTCCCTGGCAGGGGCTGAACAGGCTTACCAGGCGGCTTTCCTGCAGGCTGGTGTGCTGCGGGCCAACGATATGGCAAGTATGTTCGATATGGCTCTTGCCCTGGGTTATCAGCCGCTGCTAAAGAACGACAGAATTGCGATTGTCACCAACGCAGGCGGTCCCGGCATCCTGGCTACTGACGCTCTTGAGCGCAGCGGCATGAGCCTGGCTCGCTTGCAAGTTGAAACGATCCATGAGCTGGAAAAATTCCTGCCCGACGCAGCCAGCGCTGCAAACCCAGTTGACGTTTTGGGAGATGCCAAGGGAGACCGCTACGAGTTTGCTTTAGATATTGTAGCGAAAGATCCAAATGTGGATGGAATTATGGTCGTGTTAACACCGCAAGCGATGACCGAAATCCCAGAAACTGCAAAGGCTGTAGGAGAGTTATCCAAAAAAATAGATAAACCCGTACTGGCCTGTTTTATGGGGGAGGCCAAAGTTGAGGTGGGCATTCGAATTCTTAAGGAATATGATGTCCCGAATTATTCGTTCCCTGAGCGGGCATCACTTGCTTTCAGGGCCATGTCCCAATACCGGGGCATCACTGAAAGGACCGACCCGGTCTATGAAAAATTTGATGTTGATATCAAAGCTGCCAAGAAGGTGATTGACGGCGCGAAAGCGGATGGCCGTTATGCAATTGGTGATGCAGAAGCATGGAATATTCTCAAAGCATACGGTCTAAAGATCCCGAAATCAAGTCTGGCAAAAAACGCAGATGAAGCAGTTGAGCTTGCTGCTGAAATAGGCTACCCCGTGGTTTTGAAGATCGCCTCACCTGATATCCTGCACAAAACTGATGTTGGCGGCGTGAAGGTTGGACTGGAATCTGCTGACCAGGTGAGAGACGCTTATGATCTCATGATATATAGAACAGAACGATTCCTCCCGGAAGCCCAGATCTGGGGCTGCCAGGTTCAGGAAATGGCTCCTCCCGGTGGATTGGAAGTGTTGATTGGCATGAACAGAGACCCACAATTTGGACCGCTGGTCACATTTGGTTTGGGCGGTATCTACGTAGAAGTCCTCAAAGACGTTAC
>JAGHAU010000009.1 GCA_021161345.1 Anaerolineales bacterium
CATCATGAATATGAGTTGTCCTGCTTGTAATTCCAGGGACTCTTCGTTAGAATCTTGTTTGGAGGTGTGGATTGACGTTCATCACGCGTAAAAACTTTCTCAAACTTTCCCTCTTGGGTTTCTTAGGCGCCGGGTTCTCGCCAGGTTTTTCACTACCTGGAAGCAATATGACACGGGGCATTATTGGTAGAGTCGCAGCCGACGATAAGGTCATTTACATTTACGAGGAACCGGACTACGATAGTGAGATAGTTCGCAGGACCAGTTTCGATGAGTTGCTTCACCTCTATTATGAACTGGAAATCGAGGATGGAGAACACCCGCTGGCTTACTGGTACCGCGTCTGGGGTGGATATCTGCCTGGCGTGTATGTCCAGCATACCCGCTACCGCCTGAACAAACCCTATGACGATATCTTTGAATGCGGCAACCTGGCAGAGATCACGGTTCCCTACACGGAAGCTTATACTTTCAGCGAATATCAGGGGTGGAAAAAGAAATACCGGCTCTATTACGAAACCACCCATTGGATCACAGGTGTAAAAACCGGTCCTGATGAAAAACCCTGGTATGAGCTTACCTCCCAGCTCTCCACGTCATTAGTCTATTATGTGCGCCGGGAACATTTACGCCTGGTCCAGGATATCGAATATCTGCCAACCAGCATCCATGTTCCTCCCATAGATAAACACATCCTGATCTCGCTTGAGGATCAAACCCTGTCCGCTTTTGAAAGCGATAAGCTGGTATTCAAGACCAGGATCTCCTCAGGGTTGGGTTATAAGGAAGTCAATCTAAAGAATCCTAACGCAACAGCCACGCCCCGGGGAACCTTCAATGTCACTTCAAAGTATCCTTCCAAACACATGGGGGGATTGATCGCTACCGGTGCGCCAGGCAGTTATACTTTACCTGGTGTACCCTGGACTACATTCTTTATCTTTGAAACCGGGGTCGCGTTTCATGGAACATATTGGCATAATAATTTTGGCAGGCCGATGAGCCATGGCTGCATCAATATGAGAAATAGCGACGCAAAATGGGTTTTCAGGTGGGTGAATCCAGCTTACGATCCCCCTTATAAAAATCATTGTGATTGGTACAATACCGGTCACGGCACTCGGATCGTGATCGATTGAAAAAATGCCTGAAAATCAATTTGTGTTAAAATGAGCCCATGAGCGGCAAGACGATCTCCAAAAATAAAAAGGCTTATTTTAACTTCCATATCCTGGATACCTACGAGGCTGGACTTGTTCTGCAAGGTTCCGAGATTAAGTCTATACGCAATCACCAAATCAGTATTGAACAGGCCTATGTTCACGTAGATGGTGAGGAAGCCTGGCTGGTTGATTCCTACATACACCCCTACGAACAGGCAAGCACCTTTAACCACAACCCAAATCGACGCAGGAAACTTCTTTTGCATAAAAAAGAGATCCTGGATATGTGGGATAAAGTACGTATCAAAGGCCACACCATCATTCCCCTCCGGGTCTATTTATCCCACGGGAAAGCTAAAATAGAAATTGCCGTTGCAAAAGGGAAAAAGCTCCATGATAAAAGGAGAGATATCGCGGAGCGGGACGCGGAACGCGATAAACAACGGGATCTCAGGCAAATCGGATTATAAAAATCAGCTTCCCTTTTTACTTTGGACAAAATAATGATGAGTTTTCCTTCAACCATCGCCGGACTTAATCAGCTTTCTGCCGATCAAAAAAGGGAGACTTACGCCAAAATCATTCCCCCTCAGCTCCTTTCCCAATATCAGATCGACCATGAATTAAGAGACCCGCAAGGCCGCGATCTATTTATTATGCACTGCCCGGCCGGCTCATCCAGCGCCGAACTTGCTCTCTACCACCAAGCCGACGCAGCTGATCCAATATTATTCGGGCACATCACTGATACCATCCACGGCCAACTGCATATTTTGCTCTATGGGATGAATGATGTGCTAACCCCCCGCTATGACGTTGACCGGCTGCCGGATGGCGCAAAAACCAGCTTTGGTACCAATCACCGTAATCTGGAAGCAGAGCAGAAAGCCATGGAAGCTGGATTAGCCCCTGGTCAGATCTATCGCGGACCTCACTTATTCAAGGAATCTTTGCGCCAGTTTGAAAGCTTTGCCGCCTGTATGGGCCAGGATCTGTTTTTTGTGGAACCGCTTTTTTATCATGTGGCAATTATCTTTGAGAAGTACAACTTCCACTACCAGACCGGTAAAAAATTTATGACTCGGATCAGTGACGGGTTTTCAGAAGGTGGCGACCTACTGCCGTTACTTAACAGCAGCACCCCATTCCGGTCGCCCAAAGCGGCAAAACGGATCCATTTGCGATCCTGGGCCGTGCATGACGAAATCCTAGGGGAACCCTTCAACAATGTCACGATGTACAGATATGTCGAAAAAGAAACATCACCCTGCCATGACCATACCCTGGACTGGTAATAAAACCCGGGAACTCAAAGGTCGAAAACTATGATCCAAATTGATGGAAACTCACTTACTATCAACGAAATTCAAAACGCTGCCGTCGGTCAGGAGAAAGTAACCATATCTCCAAAGATCCTTCAGAAAATCCAGGAATCACGCGATTGGGTTGAGGGGATCATTTCCGAGGGAGAACCTGTATATGGGATCAACACCGGATACGGTATTTTTGCCGATAAACAGATTTCCAGTGATGAAACCAGGTTGCTTAACCGCAACCTGATCCTGAGCCACGCTGTGGGTACAGGGGATCCGCTTCCAACTGAAGTAGTCCGGGCTGCGATATTGATTAGAGCCAATACTCTGTCCAAAGGATTTTCTGGAGTTCGCCTGATTCTGATCGAAACCCTGCTTGAAATGCTCAATAAAAAAGTTCATCCAGTGATTCCTTCCCAGGGATCTCTTGGGTCATCAGGAGACCTAGCGCCACTCTCCCATCTAGGACTGGTCCTTTCCACAGGAGACCAGGACCTTGATGATCTATCAGGATTCGCGGAATACCAGGGATCCATCCTGACCGGAAAACAGGCAATGGCGCAAGCAGGCATACCCAGGATCATCCTGGAAGCCAAAGAAGGCTTAGCATTAAATAACGGCGCTACTTTTTCCGCAGCCATCGCTGCTCTGACGTGTTACGAAGCGGGGAAATTACTAAAAATATCGGATATTTCCCTGGCACTGAGCCTGGAAGCACTGCTCGGAACCTCAGACGCTTTTGACCCCCGTATTCACAAATCACGGCAGCATCCGGGCCAGATCGCAACAGCTGAAATGATCCGCCGGCTTACCAATCAAAGCACGATGCTCGATTCAACAGACAGGGTTCAGGATGCCTATTCCTTACGGTGCAGCCCCCAGGTCCATGGTCCCGCCAAGGAAACTCTGGAATTCACCAGCAAGGTTATTAGTCGGGAAATCAACGCAGCCACAGATAACCCTCTCTTATTTTCGGAGGGAGAAGCTATTTCAGGCGGAAATTTCCATGGGGAACCAGTGGGCATGGTGATGGACTATCTAGGTATTGCAATGACAGAAATCGCCGGCATATCTGAAAGGAGAGTATATCGGTTGACTGACGGCCGGCTGAACGAAAACCTGCCCGCCATGCTGGTCGATAACAAGCATGCTGAAGGGTTAAATTCAGGGATGATGATGCCCCAATATACAGCCGCATCCCTTGTCCTTGAAAACCGGTCCCTGGCAACACCGGATTCAGTCAATTCTCTTCCCACCTCTGCGGCCCAGGAAGATCATAATGCCAACGCAATGACCGCAGCCAGACATTCTTACCAGATCATCAAAAATACAAGGCATGTTCTGGCTATCGAACTATATACAGCAGCCAGAGCACTGGATCTGCGCCTTCGAGAGCAAACCGACAAACATCCCGGGGTTGGTACCAAAGCTGCCCACAAATCGATCAGGAAAGCCGTCCCTTACCAACCCGGAGATACGCTGTGGGGGCCCGAAATCGATCAGGTCAGGGAAATGATCATAAATAATCAACTTTTGGATGATGTCAACAGCGCACTTGATCAGGGATGATCTTCAGACCCGATCATGTCCAAAGGAGAATCCCGTGGATAAATGTCCATTCTGTAATATCCTATCCGGAAAGTTAGAAGGGACAATTGTATACCAGGATGAGATCTGCACAGCCATCTTGGATATCCAACCCATAAATCCTGGTCATATCCTGGTGATACCCAACCAGCATATACCAGACCTGGCCAGTTTACCCCCAGATACTGGAAAACAGCTCTTTGCTGTGGGCCAGAAATTAGCTGCGTCATTAAGGCTAAGCAGTGTACAGTGCACAGGTGTAAATCTCTTTCTGGCGGATGGGAAGGCAGCCATGCAGGATGTGTTCCATACTCACCTGCACGTCATCCCGCGCTTTGAAGAAGATGGCTTTGGCTTCACTTTC
This sequence comes from Anaerolineales bacterium, assembly GCA_021161345.1. Lineage (GTDB taxonomy): Bacteria > Chloroflexota > Anaerolineae > Anaerolineales > UBA11858 > B10-G9. The sequence goes on from JAGHAU010000009.1 coordinate 4,428, forward strand.
AGCCCCAGGTATGCCGAACTGCCTACTAGGGATGAACTGGAAGAAATTGGTTTTCACCTGAAAGAAGCTCTTAAGATCGTGCAAAAACAAGAAGAACAAAACTGAACTTTTTCATGACTACAAACCAAAACTCAAATAACAAACTGCTTTCGACGGCTATCCTGGTCTCAGTCTTCTATGTAGCAGCCCAAATGATGGCCGATATCGGCAGCTTGCGCATTGTATTGATTGCAGGTTTTTCGATCGATGCTGGAACTTTTATCTATCCCCTGACCTTTACACTGCGGGACATGGTCCACAAGGTGGCCGGCATCAAGATCGCCCGCATGCTGATCCTGGCTGCTGCAGGTATCAATCTAGTGATGGCTTTATTCTTTAAAATTGTGGCTGTCTTACCACCTGACCTGACAGTAGGACATCAATCCGAATTTGCTTTGGTGCTCGCTCCTGTCTGGCGCATCGTTGGAGCATCAATAATCGCAGAAGTGATCTCAGAATTGATCGACACAGAAGGATATCGTTTCTGGGTCGAAAAAGTCACACATAAACATCAATGGGCCAGGGTTTTGGTTAGTAATGCTCTCAGCATCCCAATTGATAGTTTTATTTTCAGCTTCCTGGCATTCTGGGGCAGCATGCCTACAGGGGTGGTTTTATCGATCTTCTTCAGCAATATGATCATCAAAGGAATAACGACCTTGATCAGCATCCCCGGAATATATCTGGTGCCTGAAAGGTCCTAACCTGTAACCTTTTCCCGTGAGTCTTCGTTTATACTACATATAGTAATGATCACTTATCCATCGAGGAATCTCATGCAAAAACGATATATTTATATTCTGACACTCACCCTTTTGGTTGCCATCTTGAGCGCATGCAATATGCCTAATGGCTCTCCCTCCCCGGCTGAACAAACCGCGATCATTGATAGATCGGTGGCCGAGACAGTTGCTGCAGGTCCCACTGCAACTCTCCAGGCTGAAGACCCGACAATATCAGATACACCAGATCCCGGTTCGAGCGATCCCGCCACTCCGACTCCAACAAACACACCTGAAGCTGATACCCCTACACCAACCAACACGCCAATCCCCTGCAATCTGGGTAGATTTGTCAAGGACGTCTCCATCCCTGATGGAACAACTTTCGAACCAGGTGAAGTCTTTACGAAAACCTGGCGGATAAAAAACACAGGCTCCTGTGCCTGGACCTCAGGCTACGATATTGTATTTTCTGGTGGAGATGCCATGAGCGCTCCCGGCTCTGTTCAGATTACTTCTGGAACAGTCAATCCGGGACAGAATGTAGATGTATCTGTTGATTTGACAGCACCAGCCTTAGAAGGTACTTACCGGGGCAACTGGCAATTGCGTGATCCATCAGATGTTATCTTTGGAATTGAAAACAGCGCCAGTGGATTATTCTGGGTAGAAATTAAAGTAGAAGAACCGGCACCAACGGAAAATACTGTAGCGATAACCTCTGCAAGTTTCGGCATGGTCGAAGATGGGCTTCAAGTCCGCACAAATGCAAATAACGCCGGGGATACGAACAATGATGTCGGCCTACAAGGGTTTGTAACTTTTGATGTCAGCAGTATTGCCAATGGAGCAACAATAATTACTGCAAAGCTAATTTATATTAGTCATGATATATTAGGCGATCCATTTGGAAATCTGGGATGCCTGCGTGCTTATGTACATAATTATGGCTCGGTTGGGCAAGAAGATTTTTCGCCGGTTGCTGTCACTGGAGCCATTGTCAGATTCTGCGATGAGGCCAAATTGAGTTCTTCAAGCGAACAAACCATGAGCAGTATTGGTATCACCGGAATCCAAAATGCTCTTGCCAGTGATGCATTTCAAATACGACTGCAATATAAAGATATGCATACAAATGGAGATGGCATTGCAGACGTGATCCGGGGTAGTTTAAAAATTGTTGTGACGTATCAAGAGCCGTAAAGATTTTATTTCACGGTTCAAAAACAGACACCTCCTGGGATTTCATTTCAGGAGGTGTTTTTGAATGCTATGCTAATGATCCACTTTCCAATTTAATAATAAATCAAATTTATAAGAACAAATCCTCTTTGACCCTCAGTGAGTTTGGCTCAGGGATGGCCTGCATAAAC
>JAGHAU010000067.1 GCA_021161345.1 Anaerolineales bacterium
CTACAAAGAAGCTGGCCACAATAGCTGGGAAGGTCAAAAGCGATTGACCGAAGATCAGCGGGATCATGCCTGCCATATTAACTTTCAGAGGCAGGGAGCCTTTTACAGGCATGGACTGGCGGTTGCCGACTCTGCGTCCGGGGTACATCACCGGGATATTTCGTTGTCCTTGCTGCACATAAACGATCGCATAAATGATCAATACTGTCAGGAGCAGCACAAAGGCCAGGGTGACCCATGGGCTACCAGTCAGCTGGATAATAGATCCAAAGTTAGCCGGGAGTCTGGAGACAATACCGGCAAATATCAATATGGAGAGACCCTGATTACGGATACCATACTCAGAGATCAGCTCACCCAACCAGATCGCAAACATGGTACCGGCTGTCATACTGGCTATGATCGCAATACTGGGAATCAGCGAGCTTCCACTGAAACCGAAATTGCTGATGATTGGGATACCACCAGCCAGGTTGGAAAAGATTCGGATCTGGCCGACCGCCTGCAGTGCGGCCATGGGGATGGCCAGGATATAAGTCCAGCGTTCCATCCATTTGCGGCCTTCCTGGGGATCCTCTTCCATCTTTGCTTGCAAGGACGGAATAATCGGAACCAGGAGCTGCAGAATAATCTGAGCTGTTATGTAGGGATATACACCCATTGCCAGCACAGAGAAATTGGACACAGTGCCGCCTGATAACATATCCAGGATGCCAACGAATGTACTACCTGCACCGCCACCTGAAATGATAGAAGCAATCGCTCCTCGATCAGCGCCGGGGATCGGCACATGAGCTGCCAGGCGGTAAATTACCAGGATCATTACTGTGATCAGTAATTTTCGCCGAATATCTTCTGCTTTCCATAAATAACGCCAAGCAGATGTTTTCATTTCTCTTCTCTCCTACGTTCAATCCTATTCAGAATTGAAATAGATTCTCTAATCTTACGAAAGCTAATCGATTAACCTTCAATTACCTCTACACTGCCACCAGCTTTTTCAATTTTCTCCACAGCTTTACGGGTAAATCGGTGGGCTTTGATTTTAAGAGGTTTCTTGAGGTCACCCCGTCCCATGATAACCACTGGTCGGCCTAAAGTGTTGATTAACTCAGCTTCCCTCAATACATCTGGGTTCACTTCGGAATTTTTACGGAATTGGGACAGGTTTTCCAGATTTACTTCCTGGAACTCGACCCGGTTGATATTCTTGAATCCAGGTTTTTTAGGCATCCGGCGGTAAAACGGTGTATCGCCACCTTGGTGATAGAGAGATACTCCTCCACCCGCCCGTGAATTCTGACCGTTCATACCTCGGCCCGAAGTTTTGCCCATACCGGATCCGTAGCCGCGTCCAACGCGTTTTCGGTCCTTTTTTGAGCCTTTATTGGGTTTCAAATCGTGCAGTTTCATAATCAAATTCCTTCAGATCTGCTTACTCAACCTCAATAAGGTGTTTCACTCGTTCAATCATCCCCAATACGCTGGGATGATCCGGGCGTTCCACTATCTGGTTGATTTTTCTCAAACCCAGGGCTTCCAGGGTTCTGTGCTGGGGTTGAGTCCGTCCATGAGGACTTCTTACCAGCTTGATTTTTAACATGGTATCTTTTTTCTTAGCCATGGTCTTTCCCTCGATCCCAGAAGGGGATCAATTTTTCGGCGTCTACACCACGCTTGGCAGCTTCTTCATAGGGATCTTTAAGTTGATCCAGTCCCTTGATTGTTGCTGCGGCAATATTCATAGAATTGTTGCTGCCCAGGGATTTCGTTAAGATATTTGAAATTCCAGTCACTTCAACTACAGCGCGAACAGCGCCAGCTGCGATAACACCGGTTCCCTCAGATGCAGGTTTCAACAACACTTTAGCGCCGCTGAGTTTCCCAATCACTTTATGGGGAATGGTGGTGTCGTAGATCGCTACAGGATGCATATCATCTTTTGCGTTGGAAGCTGCTTTACGAATGGCATCTGGGACGGATTTGGCTTTACCCATTCCGATACCCACCCTGCCTTTATGATCACCAGCAACCATGTGCACTCGGAAGGAGAACCGGCGGCCGCCTTTTACCACAGTTGCAACACGCTCGATGTTAATAATCCTTTCGTCAAATTCTTTTTCAGCCTTATCTTTATAACCGTTTGTCATAACCTTCTCCCGGTTTGGAAACTAAAACTGCAAACCTTTTTCACGAGCGCCATCAGCCAGGGCTGAGACGCGGCCAATATACTTGTTGCCGCCACGGTCAAAAACCACTTCACTAACGCCTATTTTCTTGGCGCGTTCCGCAATGGCCTCGCCAACCAGTTTCGCCTGTTCTTTTTTAGTCTTACCCTTGACTTTCTTCCTTAACTCCGGATCGATGGTCGATGCGGAGGCCAGGGTATGACCTTTTTTATCATCAATCACCTGAACATAGATTTCGTTCAGACTTCGATATACATTTAAACGAGGTCTTTCGGCAGTGCCAATAACACGCCGGCGTACTCGATAATGTCGTCTTTTGCGAGCATCTGCTCTGGTTTTATTTTTCGCCATATTATGCTACCTTACCCGCTTTGCCTGCTTTGTGGCGGACATACTCATCTTTATATCGAATGCCTTTACCTTTATAGGGTTCCGGCGGTCTAACTTTACGAATATCAGCAGCTATCTGCCCCACTGCCTGTTTATCAATGCCAGTAATGAAGACCTGCTGGGCTCGATCACCGACCTCAAAAGTGATACCAGAAGGCGGTTCGATTTCGACAGAGTGAGAATAGCCAACATTTAATGTCAGGTTCTTACCCGTCATACTGGCCCTGTAGCCAACACCTACCAGCTGAAGTTCCTTCTGATAACCTTCTGTCACACCAATGATCATATTCTGGATCAAAGCTCTGGTGGTTCCGTGTAAGGAACGCATTTCTCGAGCATCAGAGGGGCGCTTTACGGCAATCTCTCCATCTGCAAACGCAATCTTAATCTTGGGGGAAAAAGTAAATTCCATTTCACCTTTCGGTCCCTTGATCTTGACATACGATCCATCTATTTTTACTTCTACGCCGGAGGGAACTGCAACCGGCAATCGTCCAACTCTAGACACGTTACTTTCTCCTTTTGTCCTTAATTGTGCTTTCCACAATCCGGGACCATACCTTCTACCAAACCTTGCAGACTACTTCTCCACCGACACCTAACTTCTTAGCTGTCCGTCCTGTCATCACGCCTTTGGAGGTCGAGAGAATGGAAATTCCCATTCCTGACAAAACATAATGGATTTCGTCCTTCCCGGCATAAATGCGCTGGCCAGGCAGGCTGACGCGTTCCAGATTGGTGATTACGGAACGTTTAGTTCGCCTCTTGCCAACATACTTCAGGCCTAGGGTTAAGGTTTTATGGGCTGAATCTTCAATATCTGTAGTTTCATAGCTGCTGATGAATCCTTCTTCAGCCAAAATCTTTGCAATGGAGATTTTCATCTTTGAGCTGGGCATCACCACTTGGGGATGTTCAGCCCGCACTGCATTTCGGATTCGCGTTAGCATATCAGCAATTGGATCATTAAAGCTCATTACTCATCCTCCATCCAACTTACCAAGATGACTTGACAACACCGGGGATCTTCCCCTCAAGTGCCAACTCACGGAAACAAATTCTGCATAGACCAAAACGGCGCATATAACCACGGGGGCGGCCACATTTTTTGCAGCGATTGATCTCCCTCACCTGGTATTTTCTTCTACCGTCACGAGCAATCATACTTTTCTTTGCCATTATTGGTTATCCTCCTTAAACGGCATTCCCAATTTCCTAAGCAACTCTCGACCTAATTCGTCTTCCTGGGCAGAAGTCACAATTGTTACTTCCATACCACGGATCTTGCTGACCTCGTCGTAATTCACTTCCGTAAAAACCAGCTGCTCAGTGATACCAAGGGTATAGTTTCCCCGGCCATCAAATGATTTGGGAGAAACTCCTCTAAAGTCACGCACCCGGGGTAATGCGACATTCATGAGTCGATCCAGGAATGACCACATTTTATATCCCCGCAAGGTGACGGATGTGCCAATGGCTGATCCTATCCTCAACTTAAAGTTGGCGATATTCCGCTTGGATTTATTGATCAGGGGCTTTTGACCGGTGATCTTAGTCAGATCACGCACAGCCTCATCCAGGAGTTTGCCATTATCCAGCGCATCACCCACACCAATATTCACAACCACTTTTTGGATGCGAGGGCACTGCATAATGTTTTCCAATCCAAAATCTTTTACAAGACTTGGCACGATCTCTTTCTGATAACGTTCTTGTAGTCTATTCATTCATCAGCTCCAACAATCAGTCAAACAACGCATCACACCGTTTGCATACCCTGTGAACCTCGCCATCCTTGCGGGAAATTCCCACCCGGGTGGCCTTTCCACAAGAAGGGCAAACCAGCATGACATTGGATATATGGATCGGACCTTCCATTTCAATAATGCCCGGTGCCATGGTCCTTCCCTGGGCTTGAATCTGCCCCTGGTGTTTCTTGCGGATATTTATCCCTTGTACGGCAATCCGTCTCTTTTCCCGGTAAACCTTGATGACTTCACCTCGTTTACCTCTATCAGCTTTCCTTCCACTGATCACTTCTACGGTATCGCCTTTGCGTATTTTAAATTTCACAATAATTACTCCTGCTTTGTACTTCCCTAAACAGTCTCTGGTGCCAGGGAAACGATTTTCATATATCCTCTTTCGCGAAGCTCACGAGCTACCGGTCCAAAGATACGGGTGCCTCTGGGGTTAGTGCCGTCGGTATCCAGGATTACTACGGCGTTGTCATCAAATTTGACGGTAGACCCATCTTTTCGGCGCCATTCCTTGGCAGTGCGTACAACTACTGCCCGGACAACTTCATGGGCCTTTACTGCTCCCTGTGGATTGGCACTTTTAATGGTCCCAACAACCACATCGCCAACTCCGGCATAACGCCGGGTGGATCCGCCTAAAACCCGGATCACAAGTAATTCTCGGGCGCCGGAATTATCGGCAACATTAACTCTTGATTCTTGTTGTATCATTGCTGCCTCCGATTAAACATGCTCGGGAGAAACCGTCTTGCGGATGATTTCTTCCACTGCCCATCGTTTTGTCTTTGAGATCGGTTTTGATTCAACTATTAAAACCTTATCTCCAATTTCACATCCCAGCTCATCATGTGCTTTGACATTACTATGTCGTTCGATGACTTTTTTGTACAAGCGATGGCGGAAACGTCGGGTAATTTTGACCGATACAGTCTTGTCCATTTTGTTGCTGGTCACTACACCAGTCATGCGTCGGCGATTACTCATGCTTCACCTTCCACTGCGGCATTCAGCTCGCGTTCTTTTAATATGGTCACAAGTCTGGCTTGTAATCGCTTGGTCTCTCGTAACCGGGATGTATCCAATAATTCACCGGTTGACTGTTGAAATCGCAGGTTCATTAATTCTTCCCTGATTTCATCTATCTTGTCCCGGATCTGATCGTCCGCTAATTCGCGGATCTCATCTGCTTTCATGCGCTATCTCCTACCTCTTCTCGACGGACAACTTTAGTTTTGATGGGCAGCTTAAAAGAAGCCAATCGCAGCGCTTCCAAAGCAATACTCTCATTAATGTCTCCACCGATTTCAAACATAATCCGGCCGGGTTTTACAACGGCAGCCCAATATTCGACATCACCCTTGCCTTTTCCCATCCGGGACTCAGCCGCGCGTTTGGTGATCGGTTTGTCAGGAAAGATCCGGATCCAAACCTTACCACGACGTTTCATAGCTCTCACCATAGCCCGGCGGGAAGCTTCGATCTGCCGCGCGGAAATCCAGGCTGGTTCCAGGGCTTGCAGTCCATATTCTCCAAAATGGATTTCTGAACCGCGATACGCTTTGCCTTTCATGCGACCACGCATTTGTTTTCTGTGTTTAGTACGTTTTGGCATCAACATGTTACTAATCCTATCCTTACACCGCAAAAGTCATTCGGTCAGCTTTTATTTGCTGACATAAACTCCATCATGCGCTTCAGTTTCTTCATCTTCTTCCAATACCGGTAAGACTTCGCCCTTGTAAATCCAAACCTTGACGCCGATTTTACCCATTGACGTAGATGCTTCAGTGAGTGCGTAATCAATATCAGCTCTTAAGGTTTGGCGGGGAACACGTCCTTCCCTCATGTGAATGGTCCGTGACATTTCTGCCCCACCCAGGCGTCCTGCTACTTCAACCCGGATACCCTCTGCACCTTCTCTCATGGTGCGCTGAATGGTCCGGTTCATAGCTCGGGAATAGCTGATTCGGCCTTCGATCTGGCGGGCGATATTTTCTGCCACCAGGAAAGCGTCCAGATCTGGTTTTTCGATCTCTTTGATGTCGACATCTATGGTCTTTCCGACCAATTCTTCCAAACTCTTGCGCATGATCTTCACGTTGGCGCCTTTGCGACCGATCAGCACACCGGGTTTTGAAGTGTGGATGATGACTTTAACTTTGCCAGGAAAGCGTTCAATCTCGATCCGGGATATGCCTGCCTTATCCGCCTCTTGATGAATAAGATTCCTGATAGCGATGTCTTCCTGAAGGTGCTCAACATACTGTTCACCTTCGGCAAACCAGCGGGCGTCCCAGGTTTTGGTTATTTTCAAACGAAATCCAATTGGATGTACTTTACGACCCATAATTTCTCCTACTGCTCACGTCTGCCGGTCCAATTTTCTATCAGGCAGTTGTTTACAATTCTCCTGCTTAAGCCTCTTCGCGTTCTCTTAATATGATTGAAATATGTGAGGACCTGCGCAGGCGGGGTTTAACTCGACCGCGGGCACCAAACCGGCGCCACTTGCGAGTTGGTCCTTCATCAACAACAATTTTATGAATATAGAGGTCATACCGATTCAAACCAAAATTGTTTTCAGCATTAGCAATTGCTGAAGTGACCAGGTCAGAGACCGGCAGGGCAGCCTTATTAGGTGTGAAACTTAGCACCTCAAGGGCTTCCACTACATCTTTGCCACGGACCAGATCAACTACCAGGCGAGTTTTCTGGGCAGAGATAGGAATATGGCATGCTTTAGCTTTGATATCATGGTATTCCATCTCTAAATCTCCCTCGCATCAGAGGTAGCACTTTCACTCTTGCGTGTGGTCCGCTTCACTGCCAAATGTCCCCGGAAGGTCCTGGTTGGAGCAAACTCACCCAGGCGGTGGCCAACCATATTCTCAGTGATGTAGATCGGCACATGCCGCCGTCCATCATGGACTGCGATAGTGTGACCTACAAGCTGGGGGAATATCACACTGGCCCGGCTCCAAGTCCGGATAACATTCTTTTCTCCGCGCTCATTCATTGCATCAATTTTCTTTAATAACTTGGGGTCTATGAACGGACCCTTTTTCAGTGATCTAGACATACTATTTACTCCTCGTGCACTGCCTCAAATCGGCAGTCCAGGATCATCTTAGCGGCGCTTCTTCTTTCCAACTCGTCGATCGCGAACAATGTATTTGCCAGTTCGCTTGTTTCGGCGGGTTTTGGCACCCAGGGTTTTCTTACCCCAAGGACTCTTGGGACTCGGCATACCAATCGGGGAGCGGCCTTCACCACCACCATGCGGATGGTCCCGGGGGGACATCGCAGAACCGCGGACAGTGGGGCGGATACCCATGTGGCGTTTCCGACCGGCTTTTCCTAATTTGATATTACCGTGATCAACATTTCCAACCTGTCCAATTGTTGCCATGCATTCCTGCTGGATCAAGCGTATCTCGCCGGAGGGCAAGCGCACCTGTCCGAATTTACCTTCTTTAGCGATCAAACGGGCCGATGTACCTGCGGAGCGCACCAACTGCCCTCCCCCGCCAATCTTCAACTCAATATTATGTATTCTGGTACCGGTGGGAATGTTGCTCAAGGGCAAGGTATTCCCGGGGGCAACTTCCGCTTCGGGGCCGGATAATATAGTATCACCGACGCGCAGGCCAAGAGGAGCGATGATGTAGCGTTTTTCACCATCGGCATAGTTCAGCAGGGCCAGGCGAGCTGTTCGATTGGGATCATATTCAATCGCGGCAACTTTGGCCGGGATATTGAACTTTTCGCGTTTAAAATCCACCACGCGATATTTTCTTTTATGACCTCCACCTCGATGACGAACTGTGATCCTGCCGTAGGCATTCCGTCCGCCTCTTTTGCGGAGAGGTTTAACCAGAGAACGTTCTGGTTTATCTTTGGTAATTTCCTCAAATGTATAGCCTGTCCGCCCACGCATACCCGGCGTTACTGGTTTATATTTTTTTACTGCCATTACCGAACTCCTTCAAAGATCGAAATCGTATCGCCGGGAGCCAGAGTGATTACAGCTTTTTTGTAAGCGCTGCGCCGGACTAATACCCGGCGGCTCTGTGCGCGACGAGATCGTTTTGCTGGCATCACCATGGTGTTCACGCGTTCGACCTTGACATCAAATATGGTCTCAACAGCTTCCTTGATCATGCTTTTAGTTGCGTTATTGGCCACTTCGAAAACAAACTGGTTCAGTTTTGCGAATTGGTGGCTGGATTTCTCAGTCAATATTGGCCGTCGTAAAACATCGTAAATCGAAGTCATTGCCCTACTCCTGTAACAGGATCTTTGAGATACGGTCCAACCCTGCTTTAACCAGGATGACCTTCTCATGTCCTAATAAATCTCGAATATTCAAATAATCCGCCAGGATGAGAGTTGCTTTGGGCAAGTTGCTTATGGCCCGGACCAACTTTTCGTAGTTCTCGTCCCGTTCAGGATATACAATCAGGCAGTGCTGGCAGCCAGCTATCTTCTCAATAGCAGCTGACATCAACATTGTTTTCGGCTCTTTGAGGGAAAATTCATCCAATATCAACATATCCCCGGTGCTATATTTCTGAGTGATAGCAGATCTTAGCGCTGCCCGGCGCATTTTCTTTGGCATTTTTTTATCGTAGGAGCGGGGTTTTGGGGTAAAGATCTTACCACCGCCAACCCACTGTGCTGCGCGGATGGAGCCTTGTCTGGCCCGCCCAGTGCCTTTCTGCCGCCAGGGTTTGCGACCACCGCCGGAAACTTCACTTCTGCCTTTCGTGCTATGAGTACCAAGCCGCTGGTGCGCCAGTTGGCGAACAAAAGCCTGATGCATCATATCCACATTTACAGGGGCTTCAAAAATCTCACCTGGTAGTTCTATGGTGTCTATTTTCTTGCCCTTCATATCAATAACATTTGCTTCCATAATCTTTTGCTCCAACCGGTTATTGCTTCCGGGCTTCCTTAATAATGACCAACCCGTTTTTAGGTCCAGGTACTGATCCGCGTACGGCAATAATGTTATTCTCGGGATCGATCCGGGATATCAGCAGATTCTGGGAAGTGACTGTATCAGTTCCCATCCGTCCAGGCATTCTTTTGCCCTTAAAAACACGCCCAGGGGTGGATCCTGCGCCAATGGAACCCGGAGCCCTGTGCCGATCAGACTGACCATGGGTCTTGGGACCACCGGAAAAACCATAACGCTTGACCACACCTGTGAAGCCGCGCCCTTTGGACCTTCCAACGATATCTACACGCTCACCTTCTTCAAATACTTCCACAGTGAGAGTCTGGCCTTCTTCCAAATCTTCGTTCGTCCGGAATTCACGCAAAATACGCAGAGGAGGTAGCTCATTCTTCTTCAGGTGGCCGAGTTCTCCGCCTGATAAACGCTGTGTTTTGGTTTCTTCAAAACCCAGCTGTACTGCACTGTAACCATCCTGATCCACGGTTCGGACCTGTGTAACATAACAAGGCCCAGCTTTAATAACAGTAACGGGAACCGCTCTCCCGGCGTCATCAAATAACTGGGTCATACCGACTTTTTTTCCAATTAGCCCTTTCATCTCATTTGTCTCCTAACGTTAATTTATTTTCTGGGAATGTCAACCAGGGCTTGGCTTCATCATCCCAAATAACGCAGTCAACGGATCCTTTGTGAACAGCTGGATTTTGCGTTCTCTACGGAAACGTTCTTACGTTATCGTTTTTGCCGGATCAAGATAAATTTCCCTGCTCCAGCGTAACTCCGCCCATATAGCGGCGGAGTTTGTAATACCACCTTACTTTTGGCTGCTATTTGAAATTTAACACAGCCCGCCTATTATACACTATTAAATTTTAATTTCAATATCAACACCTGCAGGTAAATTAAGGCGCATCAGCAGGTCAATTGTCTGCGAATCGGGCTCGAGGACGTCAATCAATCGTTTGTGAGTTCGGATCTCAAAATGTTCGTGAGAATCTTTATGCACAAAAGTTGAGCGCCGCACCGCGAACTTTTCGATTCGTGTTGGAAGAGGAACCGGTCCCGCAACGCGGGCTCCGGTCCTCTCAGCAGTTTCAACGATTCTTCGTGCCGATTGATCTAGCACTCTGTGGTCGTAAGCTTTCAGGCGAATACGGATTTTTTTTTTGCCCATAATATTACTCTAAGATCTAGGTGACCCCGCCGGACGCACCATTCAAACCACTTTCTCGAATATCGAAC
>JAGHAU010000068.1 GCA_021161345.1 Anaerolineales bacterium
GCTTCTTTGTAGTGTCAGAAATTTTGTGGATTAGAAACCTTGCAGAGAATACCCAGGCTCTTTTTGGTGGACAGTCTCCCTGGTACTGGCTGCTGTATTTCCTGATGGTGATCGGTTTTACTTTCTTCTATACCGATGTGTTATTTGCCCAACAGGATTATGGCTCCAACCTGAAACGGGCCGGCGCCCAGATTCCTGGCGTCAGCCGGGGTGCTCCCACCCAGCGTTATCTTACAAAAGTCCTGCGTCGCATTACTTTCCCGGGAGCATTTTTCCTGGGAACCATCGCAGTATTGCCTTTTGTGCTCGGTTTGCTCTTGTCCGCAATTGGACTGACTGAATTAAGCAGCGGGGGAACCGGAACTATGTTGATCACGTCATCAGGTTTGTTGATCGTGGTAGGCGTTGTTAGAGATACTTTCCAGAATATCGATGCGGAATTGAAACTGCATGGATATGATGAGAAGTTATTAGTACGTTAATAAATTAAAACGGGCAGTGTGTTTTCAGGCACCTGGAACAAGGTTTGGATGTAACGATGATTTCTTTGGATGAGCAGTTTATAAAAACTGAACTTGAGATCGAAAAAATGCAGGCAGCGGGGCATGTAAATGCCCTGGTTCTGGAAGAAATCAAGAAACTGATCAAACCCGGTGTCTCGACCAGAGACCTGGATCGAACGGCAGAAACGATTATCAGGGATCACGGTGGAATACCCACTTTCAAGGGATATCCAGGACCGTACCCTTACCCGGCAACCCTGACCATCAGCATCAATGAAGAGATGGTGCATGGTATTCCGAGCGGCCGGGAGCTAATGGAAGGCGATATCGTATCTGTGGATTGCGGCACAACGCTGGATGGATATATCGGTGATTCCGCCTTCACACAGGGTGTGGGTGAGATCGGTGAAGAAGGAAGCCGCTTGATCCGCGTCACCCGCGAATCCCTTTATAAGGGAATCGAGCAGATCCTTCCCGGGAAACATCTTGGGGATGTATCGGCAGCAATCCAGGAACATGTGGAAAACTTCGGTTATCATGTTCCCCGGCAGTACACCGGTCATGGTGTGGGGAGGCAGATGCATGAACCACCCCAGGTACCAAACTTCGGCATTCCAGGCCAGGGTCTGGTGTTGAAAAAAGGAATGACTATCGCAATTGAGCCAATGGTCCTGGTAGGAACACACAAAACCAGGGTTTTATCAGACGAATGGACTGTCATATCGGCAGACCATTCCTTAACGGCACATTATGAACACTCCGTTGCGGTAACCGCCAACGGCCCGTTGATTTTGACTAAGGTCAAGGAGAGCTGAAGAATAGTTCCCTAGACTGGATATATTCAATACGATATAATAATACTTTTGCTGGAAAGCAGGATCCAAGTTTAACAAGGAAGTGTAATCATGAAAGTGTCTTCTTCTGTAAAGAAACGCTGTGAGAAATGTAAAATAGTACGACGTAAGGGACGAGTTTACGTCATTTGTGAAAATCCAAAGCATAAACAGAGGCAAGGGTAAAAAAGTATGGCTCGTATTCAAGGTGTTGACTTACCGCGTAACAAACGTGTAGAAATTGCCTTAACCTATATTTATGGCATTGGTTTAACCCGGTCTAAGGAAATTCTCGCCGCAGCAAGCGTAAATCCCGAGACCCGGGTGGAAGAACTAACCGACAGCCAAATCACAGGGTTAAGGGAATACATCAATAAGAATTTTATAGTAGAAGGTGACCTGCGCCGTGAAGTGCAGATGAATATCAAACGCCTGGTGGAAATTGGTTGCTACCGCGGCCTTCGCCACAAACGGGGTTTGCCTGTTCACGGTCAGCGCACGAAGACAAACGCGCGCACCCGCAAAGGTCCCAAGAAAACGGTTGCTGGCCGAGGCCGACGCCGAGGTATGCAGAAAACCTAAACTTTGGGCAAACTTCCATTCGCCTTTTTGGCGATATTGGAATATTGACCAGCTGTTGTTATCCATTAAATGGGAGCCTTTCCTCCCCGCGACATTGAAAATAGCAGTTGGTTGGCCGAAAGATCAACTTAAGAAGATAGAAGAGGTACTATGGCTGAAAAAGCATCCCGCCCAAAAGGCGGTCGGAGAAAAAAGAGATCACTCGCTTCCGGTAAGATTCATGTTCGGGCGACCTTCAATAACACGATTATCACGGTCACTGATCATCAGGGTAACACCGTGTGCTGGAGCAGTCCCGGCGCAGTTGGATTAAAAGGCTCTCGCCGGAGCACCGCATTCGCAGCTCGTTTAGCGGCTGAAGATGCAGTTAAAAAAGCAATGGGTATGGGAATCCGTGAGGCTGATGCCTTTATTAACGGACCTGGTCCCGGACGCGAAGCTTCCTTAAGGGCGATTGAAGCCATGGGATTAAAACTGAACTCAATTACTGATGTTACTTCAGTTCCCCATAATGGCTGCCGCCCGCCCAAGAAGCGCCGTGTGTAGTGAGATCTCTCTGTCAGGAAAGACTGTAAAAGAAATTATTGGAAGTTGCATAAGAGATAAAAGAGGAAGTTGTTATGTCAAGATATCGTGAGGCAAAATGTAAAATTTGCCGTCGAGAAGGTGAAAAGCTGTTCCTGAAAGGGGATCGCTGTTTTACCAATAAATGTGCTTTTGAACGCCGGAGTTATCCTCCGGGACAGCATGGTAAGAGTGCCCAGTTCCGCCGCAATCGTGAATCGGATTTCTCCCGCCAGCTGCGAGCAAAGCAGAAAGCCCGCAGAATTTATGATATTTCCGAGCGACAGTTCAGACGCTACTATGCCACTGCCCAGCAGCGGCGTGGTCTGACAGGTTTGAATCTGCTTCAGATCCTGGAATCCCGCCTGGATAACGTAGTTTATCGGATGGGATACGCTGCCAGCCGGGCTCAGGCCCGTATGATGGTGACCCATGGACATTTTAATGTCAACAATCGGCGAACTGATGTTCCGTCTGTGATCATCACAACCACAGACAGGATCAGTGTCAGGGAAGGTTCCCTAAAAAGGACCTTCTTTAAGAACCTACCTAAAGAAGCTGAAAACAGGAACCCGGCAGAATGGGTCAACCGAGATCTAGAATCCTTATCCGGTAGTGTAGTTCGTTTACCAGAACGATCAGAAATTGATGGTAATCTCAATGAACAGTTGATCGTTGAGTATTATTCTCGGTAATCGGCATGGAACAGAAAAGAAACAATAGGATTAGGGAGAGGTGAACCGTGCTAGGAATGAATAATATGGTAACACCAAAAATTGAGCGGGTTGCTGAAGCTCGGGCCTATGGAAAATACGAGATCAATCCCCTGGAACGCGGGTACGGCATAACGCTGGGAAATGCCCTGCGCCGGGTGATGTTATCCTCGATGGAAGGCTCCGCTGTGACTTCCCTCCGGATCACGGAAGTCGATCATGAATATGATACGATTCCTGGAGTCCAGGAGGATGTGCTGCGCTTAATGTTGAATATTAAGAAGCTGCGTTTGACTCTGCACGAGGGTGACCTGTCTAATATGCACCTGGAAGTGAAAGGTGAAGGTGTGGTTACCGCGGCTGATATTATTACGCCAGCTGAAATAGAGATTGTTAACCCTGAACTGTACTTGATGACTGTTGACGGAAGAAAAAAACCGCTAACCATTGAAATGACAGTTGGCAGGGGTAGGGGATATATACCCACTGAGGAGCGCAAAGATCGGCTTCCGATTGGTGAACTCCCCATCGATGCGATCTACAATCCGGTCCAGCGGGTCAATTTCGAAGTCGGCTCCGTCAGGGTTGGACAAAATACCGTGTATGACAATCTGGAAATCGAAGTTTGGACAGATGGAACACTGGAACCCGAAGAGGCATTAAGCAGAAGCGCCAAGATCCTGATGGGGCATTTGCAGCATCTGGCAGGGGTGACAGCAGAATCACTGGCCGCCATGGTGGAAGTGGAAGAACCTGCAGAGCCGGTGGATGAGATCGTGGATATCCCCATTGAAGAATTGGATCTGTCAGTTCGGGTATTCAACTCACTTAAGAGAACTGGAATCACCACTGTCCGCGAGGTTATGGAATTAAATACGAAGGGAGATGATGCTTTGCTATCAATCCGGAATTTCGGTGTCAAAAGTTTAACCGAATTGAAGGATAAATTAGCAGAACATGGCTACCTCCTGGAAATCGATTTGGATTTGGAGTAATTATGCGACATAAGGTAGCAGGAAAGAAATTAGGACGGAATTCAGGTCAACGGGCAGCGCTAAGGCGAACAATGATTAAGCAGCTATTTGAAAATGAACGTATTCAAACCACCCGTGCCAAAGCGGAATTCATCCGGCAGCCGGCCGAAAAACTGATCACCCTGGCAAAACGATCCCAGGATGCAGAAGCAGCCCGGAAAGTTCATGCCCGAAGAATTGCAGCATCCCGCCTGGATAATGACAAAGATATTGTCAAGAAGTTATTTGATGAGCTGGCACCCCGCTATCTCAACCGCCCGGGTGGATACACCCGAATGTTTAAACTGCCCCCCCGCACTAGCGACGCCGCGGAAATGGTAGTTCTTGAGCTGGTGGAAGAGTAGAAAATATTGAACGATCGCTTTCAGGTTCAACTTTCTTATGATGGGACTGAGTTCCATGGCTCGCAATATCAACCGGAGCTGAGGACAGTCCAGGGAGAACTGGAACAGGGATTGCTCAAAATTGGTTGGAAGGGAAAGTCAGTTTTATTTGCCGGTAGGACAGACGCCGGAGTGCACGCAGCAGGACAGGTGATCGCTTTCGATATGGATTGGGGTCACACTGAAAAGGAGCTACAGAAAGCAATCAACGCGGTTACACCGCAAGACATCTCGGCTGTTGAGGTCAAACGGACAAAGATTGATTTCCACCCCCGGTATCAAGCATTGTCCAGGCATTATCAGTACAAGATCATTAACAGTCCTACCAGGGATCCACTCCAGGAGAGGTATATCTGGAGAGTATGGCCCGAAACGGATGTCAATTTGATGGATAAAGCATCCAGGCAATTGATCGGGACTCATGATTTTGCCGCTTTAGGGAAACCTCATCAACCCGGCGGAAGTACAATCAGGGAGATCAGCAGGGCAGCCTGGAGAAAAAAAGGAACTAAGCTGGTTTTTGAACTTGAAGGCAATGCGTTTTTATACCATATGGTCCGGCACATCGTTGCGGTCCTGGTTAGGATTGGCCAAGGGATAGAACCAGACGATATGATTAATAAATACCTGGATAACCCAACCGGGACAGAAGCGCAAGGATTGGCTCCCGCACGAGGATTATCATTGGTCGAAGTGAAATATCAAGATTGACCTTATAAAAAGAAGTCAATTGGAATATTGTGGAGTACAAGATCGTGAAGAAAACATTTTATCCAAAAACTGAAGATATTAGCAGGAAATGGGTCTTGGTAGATGCCAAAGGAAAGAACCTTGGGCGTTTGTCAACCGTTATTTCCAAACTCATCATCGGTAAACACAAACCTGAATATACTCCCGGTGTGGATGTAGGCGACTTTGTGGTCGTTATCAACGCGGAGCAGATCGTGGTAACCGGTAAGAAGATGGACGATAAATATTATTACCGTGTTTCCGGATACCAGAGTGGTCTGAAAAAGATCAATCTCAGGGATCAACTTGAAAAACGACCGGAGTATGTTATCGAACACGCTGTGAAAGGTATGCTTCCGCACACCCGGCTGGGCCGCGAGTTGAACAAAAAACTTAAAGTGTACGCTGGTTCAGAGCATCCCCATCAGGCCCAGAAACCTGTTCCTGTTGAGGAGATTTACCCGAACCTGACCTAAACAGGAATAATTGATCAATTCTGTAATAAATTGATCGTTTTAAGCAAGAGGAGTTTTTATGGCACAGTATTACGAAGGCGTTGGACGCCGGAAACGATCCACAGCCCGGGTTAGAATTACCAAAGGCTCTGGTGCATTTGTCATTAATACAAAAACATTGGAAGAGTATTTTCCAACAGAACGCGATAACAAAACCGTTACAGACCCATTGAGTGTTCTGACCGGCAGCCGGTCAGACTATGATATCAGTGTTCTCGTCAAAGGCGGCGGAGTGATTGGACAGGCAGACTCGGTCCGGATGGGTCTGGCTCGAGCGATCCTGAAAATGGATCCAGAGCTGAGGATGGAACTCAGTCATGCTGGATACCTGTCCCGCGATGCCAGGGAAAAAGAAAGGAAGAAACCAGGTCTGAAAGGCGCCCGCAAGGCCCCGACCTATACCAAGCGTTAGTGGTTTCTGGCTGGATATTCATTCGGCTGAAATCGAATAACCGAACAAAGACGCGGAGAACACCCAGCTTGAGTGAGTGTTCTCCGTTTTGTCATTAAAGGCGATAGATATGCAAGAGAAATCAAATCGACCGGATATTATCATTCTGGGATTGGGACCAGGTGATCCAGAACTATTAACTCTGCGAGCGGCAAGGATAATCAATAACGCAGACAAGATCCATCTCAGAACTGTGGATCATCCTACCGTATCCGGATTGCCTGATAGCGTAGAGATCATCTCCTTTGATGATTATTACCTGGAAGAGGAATCATTTGAATTAGTCTACCAGCGCATCACAGACGAGATCATCCGTCTGGCGAAGGAAGATCCAGTTGTAATTTATGGCGTGCCTGGCGATCCCTTTATCGCTGAAGCGACACCGGCTATGATCTGCAACCGGGCTGAAGATGAGGATCTTGTAGTAGAGGTCATACCGGGTGTCAGCTTCCTGGAACCGACATTTGCAGCGCTGCAGGCTGATCCGTTACCGCAGGTGACAATCCTGGATGCCCTGGATATGCAATTGAACCATTTTCCATCATTTCCGCCTGATAAACCTGCTTTGATCGTCCAGGTCTACAGCCAGGAGATCGCTTCAAACACAAAATTGACCTTGATGTCCATCTTTCCTGATCAGCACCCTGTTATCCTGATCCATGATGCGGGAACAGGTGTGGAGAAGATCGAAAAACTTCCCCTTTTTGAGATTGATCGCAGCCCCCTTATCAAAAACCGGACAGTTCTCTATATTCCGCCACTCCCGGAAGGATCATCCCTGGAATCCTTCCAGGAGATCATAGCCCGTTTACGGGCGCCAGACGGCTGTCCCTGGGATAGAGAACAAGACCATCAGACATTACGTCCAAATTTACTGGAAGAGGCTTTTGAGGCCCTGGAAGCCATTGACGCAGACGATCCTGAATCCATGCAGGAAGAATTCGGTGACCTGCTGCTGCAGATCGTTTTGCATGCCCAGATCGCCAGCGAATATGGCGAATTCACAATGAGTGATATCATCCAGGGCATTCACACCAAATTGATCCAACGACACCCGCATGTATTTTCAGATCTGGAATTGGAAGAAGCGGATGCTGTTTTAAAAAACTGGGAAGCAATCAAAAAACAGGAAAGAGATCTGAATGGGGAGGGTGATAAGGGGCTGCTGGATGGTGTGCCAGGATCCCTGCCGGCTTTGACCCAAGCTGAGACCTATCAAAATAGAGCTGCCAGAGTTGGCTTTGATTGGGAGGATCTGCAGGGTGTGCTGGCAAAGATCCCGGAAGAGATCAGCGAACTTCAGCATGAAAATGATATTACTCGCCAAACAGCGGAGATTGGAGATATCCTATTTACGGTAGTGAATATCGCCCGCTGGATGAAAATAGATGCGGAAAGCGCTTTGCGGGGGGCAAATCAGCGATTTAAAGAGCGGTTCAAATATATAGAAAAAGAAGCTCGCACCAACGGGCGCGAGCTCTCTAAGATGAACCTTGAGGAATTGGATCAGCTCTGGGAGCAATCCAAGACCATGCTGGGTGATTAACCTTCTTCTTGTTTATTCGCCTGCGATTGGGTAAATAACAAACCAACCAGAAAAAATGGCAATCCCTGATAGAGAATCGGGATGAAACGGTTGTCCAGGTTAGAGAAATAGATGAAGATGCTCAGCAGCACGCTGAGTACGATGATGAACTTCCCACCCGCCAGCGGCTGTTTCCAGGCGATAAGTACACCGATTGACAGTGATGCGATCAACAGGAAAAGGATGATCCCGTTTGTAGGCCGATGATGAAGGGCTTGAAAGCCTCCCCCGACCAGCGCGCTGATGATCTGATACAGCCAGATTCCACTGATGATCACTCCACAGATCCTGGCAAACCACATTAAGGTGTTATTCTGGTTCTGGTTATTTTTCATGCCCTAATCCAATCCTTATAGGCCGCTGATAATATCTCCCAGTATCTTGCCTCCCAATCCCGCTGCGCCTTTTGATTCACCTGTGGTACCACTAGTGAGATTGGCAGCGGCCGCGATACGGTCAGCCAATCTGGAAAGAGGCAGGCTCTGCAGGTAAACTTTGCCTGGTCCGGTCATTTTGGCGAGGAATAATCCCTCACCGCCAAAGAGGGCATTGGTGAATCCCTTGACCATCTGGATATCATAATCTACCGAGGGTGCAAAGGCCACCAGGCACCCGGTATCCACGCTCAGGATCTCACCCGCAGCAAGTTCTTTTTCGATGATGGTCCCTCCGGCATGAGCGAAAGCCAGACCGTCACCTACCAGTCGCTGAAGAATGAATCCCTCACCTCCGAATAAACCGGCGCCGATCTTTTTGCTGAAGGCTACCTCGATTTCAATGCCCTGGGCAGCGCACAGGAAGGAATCTTTCTGACAGATGAACTTTCCACCTAATGCAGTCATGTCAAGAGGGACGATCTTGCCTGGATAAGGAGCTGCAAAAGCCAATCGTTTAACATCAGCTGCAGTATTCAGGAACGTAGTAATGAAAAAACTCTCCCCGGTGAACATGCGCTCGACACCCTTAAAAATGCCGCCGCCTGTGCCGGTTTGCATTTCAATACCTTGTTCCATATAGATCATTGTGCCTGCTTCAGCCCGGACTCCTTCCTTGGGGTCCAGATGAATTTCAACCATCTGCAGGTCGTCACCATAAATTGTGTAATCTATAATGTCTGCCATCATTCCCTCCTTTGGATGATAATAGATCATATCTGAGATTTTACTATAACTTTATTCTATACCTGTTCAGTTAAGAAAAGTGAAATGTCATTAAATGAAAAACCCCGATAACCTTTCGGGGTTGATAGCTGGGGGCCAGGGATTCGAACCCCGACTTACGGTTCCAGAGACCGCTGTCCTACCGTTAGACGAGCCCCCACCAGCGAAGGAAATTTTATCATTTCTGAGTTCCTTAGTCAAATCAAATCAGAAGAGTATGCTAAAATTTGTGAATAAGCTGATATTAAAATTACTATCACGCTCTGATACAGAGGAGATTATTGTATGTCTGAAGTAAATGAACTATCTGATTTCATCCGGGATATGATCAAAGAGGATCTGGCAACTGGGCGTTTTGATCGGGTGCAGACCCGCTTCCCACCAGAACCCAATGGCTACCTGCACATCGGCCATGTAAAGGCCATTGCCATGGATTTCGGCGTGGCGGAGCAGTTTAATGGCGTGTGCAGTCTGCGTTTTGACGACACCAACCCCGCCAAGGAAGAGGAAGAATATGTCGATGCCATTATGGAAGATATTCGTTGGTTGGGGTACGACTGGGAAGATCGGCTGTTCTTCGCCTCGGATTATTTTGATCAGCTTTATGAATTCGCCCTGGAGATGATCAAAGCCGGGAAAGCCTATGTGGATGACCTCAGCGCTGATGAGATCCGTGAGTACCGGGGCACTTTGACCGAACCAGGCAAAGATAGCCCACACCGGAATCGCTCAGTGGAAGAGAATCTGGAACTGTTTGAACGTATGAAAGAAGGTGAGTTCGAGAAAGGAGCGAGGGTTTTAAGGGCAAAAATCGATATGGCATCACCGCATATCAATTTGCGGGACCCGGTCATGTACCGCATCCTGCACGAGGAGCACCACCGGACGGGCGATAAATGGTGTATTTATCCTATGTATGACTGGGCCCATGGACAGTCGGATTCCATGGAGGGTGTGACCCATTCACTGTGCTCGATTGAATATAAGAATCACCGGCCGCTGTATGACTGGTTCCTTGATCAACTGGGCATCTTTCATCCCCAGCAGATCGAGTTTGCTCGCTTTAATATGACTTACACGGTAATGAGCAAACGCCGGCTGGTCAGGCTCGTGAAAGAAGGTTACGTGCATGGCTGGGATGATCCGCGGATGATCACGTTGGCAGGTATGCGCCGGGCGGGCATATCTCCGGAGGCGATTATTAAGTTCATTGAACATGTTGGTGTGGGCCTGTCGCTCAGCACAATTCAACACTCCAAATTTGATCATTTTGTGCGTGATGATCTCAACCAGCGAACGAACAGGGTTAATGGTGTATTAAAACCCCTCAAGGTTGTATTGACCAATTATCCCGACGATCAGGTGGAGATGATGGAGTTCCCCAATCATCCGGATGATCCCTCACGCGGGGTTCGGGAAGTGCCCTTTACCAGGGAACTGTACATCGAAGAAGGCGATTTTATGGAAGAACCACACAAGAAGTTCTGGCGTCTGGCGCCTGGGCGAGAAGTGCGCCTTCGTTATGGCTATTTGATCACCTGTACAGATGTTATCAAGGATGGGAAAGGTGAGATCGTTGAAATTCACTGCACCATAGATCCTGATACCAGGGGAGGTAATGCACCGGACGGCCGGCGGGTAAAAGGCACCCTGCACTGGGTATCTGCCTCTCATGCCCTGGATGCGGAAGTCAGGTTGTATGACCGGCTCTTCACCCATCCCTTCCCAAAAGAAGCTGAAGGCGATTTCACAGACTATATCAATCCGGATTCGCTGCAGGTGATCGAAAACGCCAAGGTGGAACCCAGTTTGAAGGACGCCCCTGTGGGGAATAGTTACCAGTTTGAGCGGGTGGGGTATTTTTGTGTAGATCCAGATACTACGGATGAGAAGTTGGTATTCAACCGCACTATCGCCTTGAGAGATTCCTGGGCCAAGATCGAGAAGCAGTTTCAGAAATAAGCTAAGATCAGGAAACGGTTTCCTTGAGAAGAAACCGTTTCCTTTGATGAATCTACAGTATTATTCTTTCCTTGTTCGTTTCCCATTTATTGGTACTCAAAAATATTATAGTGGCAGTTATTCGTCTTTAATATTTACGTGGTAACTATTGGGGCTGAGCGGCACAGAGTGATTAGATTTGGTGGATAAAGACTTATTCTATTATCTGGCAATTGAAAGATATGAATGAAAATTGTACTTTCTGTAAAATAATCAATGGTTTCAAGAAAGCTCACGTCGTTTACCAGGACGATTCTACTATTGCGTTCTTTCCCCGAGTAATGTACACAAAAGGTCACTTGATTATTGCCCCTATCGATCATTATGTTGATATTTTTCAGGTCCGGGAAGATATTTTGGCTTCGATGATGGAAACGATTAAGTTTCTGTCACTTCACTGTAAAGAAGTGTTGGGTGCTGAAGGTATTAATCTTCTCCATGCCAGTGGGGAGTCCGCTCAACAATCGATTCCCCATTTTCATATTCATCTTTTACCTCGATTCAATAATGATATGCTTGATGCTTGGCCAAACATGCCTGCTTGGGATGGTGGCTCGGAAGAGTTGTATAATAAACTCAAGGTGATCGACACTCCCGCGTAACCCATGCTGCCCCACAAACATCGCGGGATCTTCGACACCCGACAACCGGTTAAGACGGAGGACCGGAAAATACACCCGGCTGCGGGTGCCCTCACCAGGGTGCTTCGCAACCCATACAGGGTACTCCGTAAAGCTCATCCGTTAGGCAGCGACGAAAATGCAGTCCTTATTAGGAAGGAGGTTGGTATGGCAGAACGATCTTGGAGGTTCATGCCGGGAACAAAACTGGGCAGATGGTCGGTCGGGCTTATCGCCGTGATGCCGATTTTGTTTTTCATCGGCTCATCGTTTACTCATTCTCTCTATGAATCAATCCCGGCAGGTCGAACCATTCTGGCGGATATTGCATCAAGACCATTTTTAGCACTAACCATGCTTGCCGGAATGGCCGCTGGCATCTCGGGATTCATCACAGGTCTCTTGGCGATTGTCAAGCAAAAGGATAATGCCATCCTGGTTTATGTATCTACCGTTATTGGTGGGCTCTTTATATTGTTTCTTATTGGCGAATTGGCATTCCCCCATTGAGAATGTCTCTAGGAAGAAGGCTTCCCAATTCGGTTTTCGCCGCCTAACCCACGCTGCACCGCAAACATCGCGGGATCTTCGACACCCGACAGCCGGTTAAGACGGAGGACCGGAAAATACACCCGGCTGCGGGTGCCCTCACCAGGGTACTCCGTAAAGCTCTTCCGTTATGTGGATAAAGGAGGCCTAATGAAAAAAATGTCTTGGATTTTCCTTATCTTGGTATTTTCCATTGTCTCCTGCAAAAGCGAAACAATTGTAAGCTTTACACAGGAATCCGTTGTTGTAGGAAGCCAATCTTTGCAATTAACCTTTTCGTCTGAGCAGCTTTCTTATGGAGGAACAACTGCTCTACCCACAAACCTGACGGTTGAAAATCAATCGGACCAACCCATCTATTTACCATGGGGTACTGATCCAGGGTATAACCTGATCATAGTAGGCCTTGACTCAACCTATAGAACAATATTCGGGAAAATACCACAAACTCCAGAAGTTGTCATTACTGATTACTTGTCCATTCAGCCCGGTGAAAAGATAATCACTGAATTCCCATTGCCCACTATGCCAGAACCGGGTCGATATAGTGTATGCGCGGAGATTCTTCTCTTTGGAAATTCTGATGAAAATCAGATATATAATGTTGAATTTAGCTCATTGAAACCAAAGATCTGCATCGAGGTTCTATATGAGTAGGTATTTGCATGTAGTTTACTGCTTATAATTAATGGCATCCACCTAGCTCCGCTCCATTTGACCTGGGCGCATGCTTGCCTCAGTGGGAGATGATGCCCTGCTGCGTATTTGGGATGCGGGTTCCGGCGAGTTATTATCATAAGCCAGGGCTAATTTCTCCCCGCGCTGGAGCGCTGCCTGGTCGCCAGATTGCACTGAAATCGCTGTTGGGAGCGGTAAATATGATGCGCCTCGTGATAATGGTACGCTTATCATCTGGGATGTTCCCATAATAGGAAATTAACGATCATCCTGAGAAGAATAAATGTTATAGTTTGAAGATAGGTACGGGATTTCTGGTGACCAGGATACCTGAGATAGCAAGTTGGATCCTGCTAATCACCTGTTCTGAGTAAAGCCAAAAGGCTCATCGTGAAAATAAAATTATCGGATAGGGATCATTTATGAAAATTGCTTCAATTCAACTTGATAGGGGGGAAGTTGCCTGTCTAAAAATGGATCAGGGATATATACCAATTCCTCTCATAAATCAGCGATTTAAAAAAGATTGGCCTGTTGATTTCTTATCGATCCTCACAGAGCAGAAGTTGGAAGAGATCAAGGATTGGTTTCAAATAAAAAGGGGCGAAAACCCGAATGAATTTAATGAGCTGTCCATTCCACAAGAATCGGCTCTTTACGGGCCCTTATATAGAAGGCCGCGGAAGATCTGGGGGATTGGATTAAATTATAAAGCCCATGCCGAGGATCTCTCTGTAAAACTGCCCGATTCCGAACCAGCCAGTTTTATGAAGCCTGATTCAACCATTATTGGGCACGGCGATATAATCAAAATACCGGCGCTTTCCCAAAGAACTACGGGTGAAGCTGAGCTAGGTCTAATTTTTGGGAAAAAGTGTCGGAATGTTAGCCGGAGGGACTGGAAAACGGTAATTGCCGGATTTACAACCATCATCGATATGACGGCAGAAGATATTTTGATGAGGAATCCACGCAACCTGACCCAGGCAAAAAGTTTTGATTCATTTTTCAGTTTTGGACCAATTTTTTATACTCTTGATGAGGTGGATGATCTATTCCAGTTAGAGGTAAAAACCGTTCTCAATGGCAAAATACAAGCCGAAAATATTGTCGATAATATGACATTTCCACTTGATTATCTAGTCTCCTATCATTCTCAAATTATGACCATGCTGCCGGGAGATATCCTCTCAACCGGGA
This sequence comes from Anaerolineales bacterium, assembly GCA_021161345.1. Classification (GTDB taxonomy): domain Bacteria; phylum Chloroflexota; class Anaerolineae; order Anaerolineales; family UBA11858; genus B10-G9. Next base: position 14,101 of record JAGHAU010000068.1, read on the forward strand.
CACCTGGAGCGGCAGAAATTCAAGATGGGGATCTGATCGAAGCTCAGATCGGGGATATGTATCCATTGAGTAACCAGGTAGTTGACTTAAAACTTGAAAATGAAAAAGGATAATTAGGAGCTTTTATGTGTGAACTCCTTGGCTTGAATTTCAAATTACCTGTCTCACCATCATTCTCATTCCGCGGCTTTCGGCACCGCAGTGAAGGAAATCCTCACGGGTGGGGCATTGCCAGGTATGAGGGTAAGGCCTGCCAAATCCTAAAAGAAGCCGCAGATGCCCAGGAAAGCAAACTGGCGGAATTTGTGCGTGATTACGAACTTTTCCAGAGCAAGATTTTCATCGGACATGTCAGGGATGCAACCCGGGGTGGAAACACATTAAGTAATACACATCCTTTCAAGAGGGTTTTTGGATCCAGTGAGGTAGTTCTGGCTCATAATGGCACTTTGGAATCTTTACTATTGGAATATAATGGATTGAGCTTTTATCCAGTGGGTGAAACAGATTCAGAATATCTTTTCTGTGTACTCCTTACTATAATGGCAGCTGATCAAATCCAATTCACTGATTACTACCAAATTGAGAGAATACTTCAGGAGTTTAACAAACTGGGTAAGATGAACCTGCTATTTTCCGAGGGCGAGCATCTTTATATTTATCGTGATAAAGACGGACATAATGGGTTGTGCATGACAGAAAGGATCTCGCCCTTTGGTATTAAGTCTCTCCAGGACGAGGATTGGGAAATCGACCTGGCAGAAGAGAAGAGCCCGGGACAAAGGGGTTTTGTGATTGCCTCTCATCCCTTGACGAAAAATGAAACCTGGACAGATCTTGTGCCAGGATCACTGATCGTATTGAGAGATGGCGAAGTTGTTTATGGGAACCTTCCCAAATAGGTGATGATTTCAATCTAGGCAATCTAAAACCCGAATACTAGCTACTATTTTCCAAGGAATATAAAATCAATGAAAATCAGCCATACTCTCCTGCATGGATTGGCCCTGTCCATTATTGCTTCTTTTTATATCATCATAACTTTTTTGATCAACCCCAGGATCTGGCTGCAGGATTATCCCCAGGCGATCAAGGACCTGCTTCCTCCAAAAGATGAAAAGGAAGAAAGACTTTCTCTCATCTTAGGGATTCCCTTTCTGATCCTGTTGGTAGGAATCCCCCTTTTTTCTACTATCCTGCTAAAAAACCACAATCCGGATTTCAAATATATTTCCCTGGCTTTTAACGCCTTCGGAGTGGCTTTTGCTTTTAATATTGTCGATTGGCTGGTCCTTGATTGGTTGATGTTTTGCACGATCACTCCCGAGGTTATCATCCTGCCTGGCAGTGAAGGATCATCTGCTTATAAAGATTATTGGTTCCATTTCCGTGGTTTTTTGATTGGTACTGTCTTTTCATTGGCTGCTGGTCTATTCATCGGGGGTGTAGTTCTTCTCTTCTAGGGTGTAAACTAATAATGTCCAAAGAATATAAACCTTTACATTTTATAGGATCTCCTATTGAGGTTCAATTTGACAAAGAGCCGCTTCATAAAAAGAGGCTTCCCTGCCCGGACCGTTTCATATGGGACGAGAAACTTTTTCATGTGGAAGATAAGATAGGTGAGTGGCACGATTACAGCCGCAGCGGACATATGACCCATAATATGCGGCCTGCGAATATGTCCAAGGCCTTACGGCGCGGTTCCTGGGGTGTTGGGCGCTTCTACTTCCGGGTGCAGACGGTAAACGGACAGATATTCGACCTTTATTATGATCGGGCGCCCAAGGATGCTTCTGATCGGGTGGGAAGTTGGTATCTCTACCGGGAGATGAAAAAGACCGAAGACGGATGACGGAAAACGGAAAACGAAAGACAGAAGGAGTTGTGATGAAAATTTACGGTAAAAGAATTGAGAAAGCCCAAGCATTGATGCGTGAACAGGGTATGATCGGCATCATGGTCATGACCCGGGATGACTACCAGTACTTCTTTGGCGAAACCCGGGTGCAGCCGCGGGCGATCATTCCTGCCTTTGGTGAGCCGGTCTTTATTTGTTTTAAAGCTGAAGAAGATGAGATCCGTTCAGCGCTTGGCGATACAGAAGTTAAGTTTTTTGGCCATGTTGGACAGCAGATGTTCAGCGTAACCAAAACATTCAAAACTCTGATTGAAAGGGCAAATCATGAGCCAGGTTTTTCCCCTGATGTTAAACTCAAGGTTGGCATGCAGATGTGGTTCCAGACCCCGGCTTTTCTGGTAGACCTCTTCAGGAAGTTAAATCCCCAGGTGGAGCTGGTGCCTTCAGATCCGGTGATGGATGAACTGCGCATGGTGAAAGATCCGGAAGAGATTGAGAAGATCCGCCAGGCCCAGAAGATCGCAGCCCTGGGTATGGACCGCCTCAAAGAATTACTGGAACCTGGAAAAACTGGCCATGAGCTGGCTACCGAGATCACATATACAATGATGAAGGCTGGCGCTTTCGGTACCAGCACGCCGATCCATATCAACTCCGGGATCCGCAGCTGCTGGATCCATGGTAAGGCGGATCACGAAGAGATCAAGGACGGAGACCTGGTGGTGGTCGATCTAACACCAAAATTCCAGGGCTACTGTGCTAACCTGGCCCGGACCTTTGTGGTCGGGGAGCCGGAACCACAACAGCTCAAATTGATAGAAACATATTTTGAGATCAATAAAGCTACCCGTGAGGCGTTAATACCAGGTGTAACAGTGGGCAGGCTGGATAGAATTGGCAGGGGGATTTGCACAGAAAAAGGGTTGAAAGAATATCATCTTAATGGGATTTCCCACGGGATTGGCCTTCGTTTTGAGGAAACCCCTGCCTCAACGATCTTGCCAAACCATAGAACGATCAAAATCAAGGAAGATATGGTGATGACAATCGGCCATACCATTTTGGCCATCCCCGGTTATGGAGGTGTCAGATTTGAGGATGTGTACCTGGTCACGCCAGATGGAGGAGAGATCCTGGTTGATTATCCTCTGGATTATGAGTTTTAAAATAGATAACCGTTCGGGGAATGCAGTAAATGCTTTTAGTTTAAAGATATCTAGCCTATTGTAGAATATTGAAAATTAGTAAGAGGTAAGTAGTAAGCAGTAAGTATATTAAATCTCCTGATCTATTAGCAGAACCCCTGAGCGCATCCGAATGGGCGCAGTCAAAAGGGGAGGGGATGAAATACCGCTCTCTGCTGCACTGTCATTGCGCGGAAGGAGCTCACTCCCGCTGAAGTAATCACCTAAAAAAACTAGAAATATTTTCTGGAAGCAAAACACCTTAACAATTACAGATTAATAAAAAGGGCGACCCATCGGGTCGCCCTAATGTGTTTTATCTTCGGGTTTGAATCTAGTTTATCTTGCCCAGAATGTCTCCTGCATCTTTGATACGCGATAATACAACCTCCCGTCCGATGATGGGAATGATATCAAAGATTGGCGGGCTGACTTTCTGACCGGCGAGGGCTTCCCGCAATAGGCCAAAGATCTGCCCTGCTTTTAACTCCATTTCCGCTGCTAGATTACGGAGAGGAGTTTCTGCATTTTCCTGACTGATCTCCGGTAATCCCTGGAAGATCTCCAGGATCTTTCCGGCAGCTTCGGCAGCCTGAGCAGCATTCAGTTTATCGTTGACAATTCTGTCCACTGAAATTTCAACATTTTCATGAAATAAAAATCCGGCCATATCTACTACTTCGGTAAGTTTTTTGGTCCGGTTCTGGATGGCACCGGCGATCTGGTGTAAGATCTCATCTTCCGGGGCATATCCTGCTTTTTCAAACCAGGGTCTGATCCGGTTAGCAAAATCCGCCTGATCCAAGTTTCGGATATGCAGGCCATTGAAATGGTCCAGTTTACTGAAATTGATCGCAGCCGGGGAGGGGTTTAATTTTTCCAGGCTGAACTTATCTACCAGGTCATCCAGGGTGAAGAACTCGGTTTTATCGTCGTAGCTCCAGCCCATTAATGCGATCCAATTGTTAACAGCTTCAGGGATGTAGCCCATATCGTTCATATCTTTCATAAAGATTGGGTAACCTTGTTCTCGGGCCAGTTCTGTATCCCGTTTGCTCATTTTGCCTTTACCATCAGGTTTCAGCAAAACGGAAAGATGGACCCAAAACGGTTCATGCCAGCCCAGTGCCCGGTAGATCAGGGCATGGATAGGGAAGGTAGGCAGCCATTCGGAACCACGAACGACGTGGGTGATCTCCATCAGGTGATCATCTACCATGGCCGCAAGGTGATACACAGCCAGCCCGTCAGATTTGATCAACACCATATCATCCAGGGTGCTGTTATCGACCGTGATATCTCCCCGTAATAGATCAGTGACCGTGGTTTTCCCCTCATCAGGAGCCCGGAAACGGATCACATAGGGTTCTCCCTTTTCGATCCGTTCAGCAATTTCCTCTGGAGTGAGGGCTCGGCAAGTTCCATCATAATGGGGCGTTTCGTTACGTTTGGTCTGCTCATCCCGGATTGCAGCCAGTTTCTCCGCGCTGCAGAAACAATAAAAAGCATTCCCGCTCTCTACTAGCTTTTCCGCATGATCCCGGTAGATCTCGGTGCGTTGGGATTGTATGTAGGGTCCATAATTACCGCCTTGCTCGGGTCCTTCATCTGGCTGAATACCCATCCATTCCAGGGCGCCCTTAAAATCCGCCTCGGAGCTTTCCTGGTAGCGTTTTTGGTCTGTATCCTCGATACGCAGCACAAATGCACCGCCGGTCTGATGGGCAAGCAGGTAATCATATAAAGCCGTCCGGGCGCCGCCGATATGTAAATATCCAGTTGGGGAGGGTGCAAAACGGACTCGAGCAGGAACTATTGTTTTTGACATGGTTTCCGTTCTTCCGATA
>JAGHAU010000171.1 GCA_021161345.1 Anaerolineales bacterium
ATTTAAAGTCCAGCCCAATAATAAGGATCTGGAGAGTGCATGATTCTAGATTACGTTTTTATGCCAGCCCGAATTGATCATGATCGATCTCCTGCTGCAAAAGAACGAAAGTTATTGATTTGTTATATACTGGTATTATCTGAGTTACTGATCAAAATATTTTGATATGGTGATTAACCAAGATGAATAATCCGATAGTGAATTGTATTAAAGGGAATTTCCTGTTTGTTTTCCTGTCTACCATTTCTGCAACCTGCCGTTTTGAGATCAGCGGGATTGAGAACTTGAATCAGGCACTGGAAAGTGGAAAACCTCTGATCGGGACAAGCTGGCATGGCATGACCATGATGGTTATCGGTTCTCTGCGGAATTATATCGATCTGGATTCGGTTGTTACTATTATCCCTGATGATTATCGAGGAGATATCCTGGAGATCTTTGCCAATAAGATTGGCATTTACCCTGAAAAATTGAATCTGGATGGGGATAATTCAATGGAGATGTCCCGCAAGCTTGTGCGTATTGTCCGTAAAATCTCCTCCGGCAGGAACTTCCTGATCCACCCGGATGGCCCAGCTGGTCCTGCTTATGTTGTAAAACCGGGACTAACGGCGATTGCCCAAAAACAGGGGCGTTGATCATGCCCATGGGAGGATATTGCCGTCATGCATACCATTGGGACCGATGGGATCGCTATACCTGGCCGCTTCCATTCAGCAAGATACAGCTGTATGTGGGGAAGCCCTTTACAATATCCAGGGATATCCAGGATTTATCGCCAAAGAACCAGGAATTGGAAATTATATTGAACAAGGCGGCATTTCAAGCAGCGGCGGATTATTATGAAATAGGTAGGGTTCACCACTGACCCTGAATATTGCTGACTTCTCTGTTACCCTATAGTCAATATCAATTGGAGAAAAAACGATGTCGGATCAAAGAGTGCCAGACTGGTCGTTTAATAAGAACAAAGAAATAACCCTGCTGGGATCTTCAGTCTTGCTGGTCATGGCTTTTACAGCTTTATTGTTATGGACGGGATGGCTCTCAGGGATATTCTTTGGGATTATTTTCCCGCTCTGGTGTATTTTATTTTACTTTTTCCGGGATCCTGACCGGGTGATGGAACGTTCTCAGGACTATTATTACAGCCCTGGTGATGGCGTTGTCAGCGATATCGAAACAGTTCAGGAAGTTGATTATCTTAAGGGGGACTTTGTCAGGATTGGGATCTTTTTGTCTATATTTGATGTCCATGTCCAGCGAGCGCCAATGGCTGGGGTAGTTGATTTTGTAACTCATCAGGCTGGAAAGAATCACCCGGCTTATACCCCGGAAGCTTCGTACGAAAACGATCAGATCATCATGGGGCTGGATACTTCAGCGGGAAAGATCCTTGTTAAACAGATTTCTGGTATCCTGGCCCGTAAATGTTATAACTATGCCAAACTCGGAGAGCAGATCCTCTCCGGACAACGTTATGGTTTGATCAAATTTGGATCAAGGGTCGAATTATATCTACCTCTTGGCACCAGGGTCCGATGTTTGGTTGGGGAAAAAGTAAAAGGTGGAATAACCATACTGGCAGAGATTGCTGATGAATAACTCCAAAGAGAAGATTGGTTTAGGCAAATATTTGCCTAATTACATAACCTTTTTATCCTTGGGATTTGGGTTGGTTTCGATTGTCTTGTCTACCCAGAAATATATTTTTCTGGCAGGGATGTTTATCATAGGCTCTTCGATCTTTGACAGCCTGGATGGTTTTTCCGCCCGCAAGCTTAACCTTGAGTCAACTTTTGGACTGCAGCTGGATTCCTTGACAGATATGGTTAGTTTTGGGGTTGCCCCAATCGTTCTCGTCTCACAGCACCTCCACCTCCAGGATCGGTTCAGCTTATGGCTCATTCCTTTTTTTCTGCTTCAAATCTGGGCGGGCGGGTTCCGGCTGGCCAGGTTTAATTTGCAGCCGCCTAAAGAAAGTTCCACAGGCAGTTCATTGGGTTTGACAATCTCTCTGTCAGGTTTGATTTTATCCTTGATGATCCTGTCAGATCTCACACAGACTGGAGATGATTACCCCTTGGGGATTATTATGGGACAGATCCTGCTTCTGTGTTTCTTGATGGTCAGCAGGATCAGATTTCCAGCTTTATCCTGGTTTGTTCCTCACTGGTCCCTCTATATCGTATATGGAATCGCGGTTGTGATCGTGGTGATCCAGTTTTCTGTTTTTACTGCCATCTGGAATTTTTGGCTGTGTATTCTGGGGGCATCCATTATTCAACACTTAATTCTGGCTCGCCAGGAAAAAGTAATGCTGTAATAAAATATTAGCGGATGACAAAATGATTAATAACATCAGCGGGACTATAGTGTATCTTTTTTCGGTGTTGGTTTACAGGACCTGCCGGTTTACCATCCATGGCCTTGACCAATTCAAAGCATATCAGGACCTCAACCTTCCCCTAATTGTTACCAGCTGGCATGGTATGACCATGATGGTGGCAGGATTTATAAATAAAATGATGGATTTCTCGGAGTTTTCAGTCATTATGCCGGATGACTATCGGGGTGATGTCCTGGCTATCTTTGCCGACCATTTGGGAGTCGAGCCACTAAAGGTCAATCTATCCGGTGATTCTACATTTGGATTGGGTAGAAAATTAGTTAGCTTGATGAAAAAGATGAGGGGAGGAAAGAAATTTCTAATTCATCCGGATGGTCCAGCTGGACCGGCCTACAAAGTTAAACCCGGGTTGTCTTTCATCGCTCAAAAAACAGGCGCTGCAATCTTGCCTCTGGGATGCTATTGCCGCAATGCGTACCATATCAACCGCTGGGACCGCTATACGCTTCCGCTGCCTTTCAGCAAGGTACATATCCAGCTTGGCTCATTAATGACCATCCCTGAAGAAGTAAAGGATTTGAAGGAAACCAACCGAATGATTGAGGATGTTCTAAACCGCGTGGCACTTCAGGCTTCTGCCAAATATTATCTGGAATGACTACCACTGATTTTCCTCGGCAGCTCATTTATCTATTGCGGAAAGATACAAAATAAAGTAACAATGACATTATGAAAACATTAGTCATCGTTCGCCACGCCAAATCAAGCTGGGATAATCCTGGCTTATCCGATCATCAGCGCCCACTCTCCAAACGGGGACTAAAAGACGCCCCGCTGATGGGCGCCAGACTTGCGGAATCGGGACCCCCAGTAGAGAGGGTCATTTCCAGTTCGGCAACCCGGGCTTTAACTACCGCAGAGCTTGTCACCCATGAAATGGGCCTGCCCTGGGATGAGATCCAGATCGAGGATGCCCTTTATCATGCGACAGAAGAGGATATGATCGATCTGATCAATGAACAGGATGATTACCTGGATGGATTGATGTTATTTGGACACAATCCGGGTATGACCTATCTGGTGAACGATCTGTCTGATCTTGATCTGGACAATCTGCCCACTTCTGGTGTGGCTGTGCTCCAATTTGATGTGAACAGCTGGTCTGAGATCGGAGACGGGATTGCATTAGCCGCAGAGATTGATTATCCGAAAAAAGACAGATGATCCCATCGCAGATACGGAGAGCCTGGTAATGGTGGATCCCTTGAAAATTCCTTATTTGACAACCCAGCAGATGATCGAGGTGGACCGGTTAATGGTCGATGTTTTTGGGATTCAACTGGTTCAAATGATGGAAAACGCCGGGCGCCAATTGGCCATCCTGGCGCGGGACCGATTCCTGAAAGGGGATCCTGTAAACAAAAGAGTAATTGTCCTGGCTGGCAGCGGCGGAAATGGGGGAGGGGCTCTGGTTTCTGCCCGTAATTTGCATAACTGGGGAGCTGAAATAGAAATCTTTCTGACCAGGCCGTTCAGTGATCTAACAGGTGTGGTTCAAAAACAGGCCGGAATTTTGTTATCCATGGGGTTGCAGCTGCGGACAGCTGCTGACCTCAGGAAGGAATCTGGATTGGGTCTTGTAATTGACGGCATAATTGGCTACAGCTTGCGAGGTGCTCCCCGTGGCGCAGCTGCAGACTTGATCACCTGGGCTAATGGCCGGAATGCTCCCATCCTGGCTCTTGATCTGCCGTCTGGCCTTGACCCTGTAACCGGGGAGGTCCATCAACCGGTCATTGAGGCAGCTGCGACCATGACCCTGGCCTTACCCAAAATCGGCCTGAAATCCCCGACCAGACCAGTTGTGGGGGAGCTGTATCTGGCAGATATAGGTGTACCTCCCGAGCTGTATCAGCAACCATCACTGCAATTGCAGGTCGGTCCGATCTTCCATGAAGGTCAGATCATTCGCTTGACCTGAAATAAGATCAGATCTCATCACAAACTTTGTTTTCAGGTTTTTTTCTCTATTCCATTTGACACATATTGTATTTTGATTATAATATTCTTTATTGCAAGTATTCGCAATAGGAGACTATGACACACTGCCACACTATCCTGGAAGCGTTAAGACAAAGAGGGTACCGCATCACTCCCCAGCGGGAGATGATCATTCAGGCGGTTTCCCACAGCCCGGTCCATATCACTGCCGAAGAGGTAGCTGAACAACTGCGGGTACACACCCAGGCAATAAGTATTGCTACAGTTTACCGGACGCTGGATATGCTCTGGCAGGAGGGATTTGCCTTACGAAATGATCTCGGTGAAGGGAGGATCGTTTACAGCACAGTCCTGCATGGCCCCCATATTCACCTGGTATGTCGGAAATGCAACAAGGTGATCGATGCTGATGTTGAAATTCTGAATTCACTGAGTCAGGATTTGCAGAGCATATATAATTTTCAATCTGATCTGGACCATTTTTCGATCTTTGGGGTTTGCTCTGATTGTCAAAATAAAGGTAGAAGTAAGTAAGAGAGTTGGTTCCTACCTAATCTATATTTAAAGGAGAATATCATGAATTTTTCACCTGCACCCCTCCATATCCCTGATGGCTTTCTGACTATTGTGGTTTCGGCGATTTTCTGGCTGATCACCATAGTTATGGTTGGTTTAGCGGTTTCAAAAACCAATCGCAGCCTGGGTGAAAAACAAATACCTATAATGGGAGTGATGGCAGCATTCATTTTTGCAGCCCAGATGTTGAATTTCCCCATTGCAGGCGGAACATCCGGCCATTTCCTGGGCGGTACCTTGGCGGCTATTGTGCTTGGGCCCTGGGCCGGGATCCTGGTGATGACCGCGGTTGTCGGTATCCAGGCCCTGTTATTCCAGGATGGCGGTTTATTGGTCATGGGTGCCAATATCTTTAACATGGGGATATTGACCGCGGTGATCGGTTATGGTTTATACCGGCTGGTCATCCATCAGAAAAAAGGGATCCGCCTGGCGGTAGCAGGTGGAGGGGCCTGGATCGCCACTATGGCGGCAGCTTTATTTGCTTCATTGGAGCTTTGGTTAAGCGGCACAACCCGGTTGGAAATTGTCCTGCCAGCGATGCTGGGTGTACATGCTTTGATAGGTTTAGGTGAAGCACTGATCACTGTGGCAGCTTTAGCTTATATTGAACAGACCCGGCCAGATCTATTGAATTTGGATAACTCTGCCAGGGAAGGGGGGTGGGGCTGGATCGTGTCTGGAGTGGTCATTTCCCTGCTGGCTGTCTTGATCTCTCCCCTGGCTTCTGGTAATCCCGACGGCCTGGAAAAAATAGCTTCGGACCTGGGTTTCCTGGGAAGCGGTCTGGACGCCCCATTCCAAATATTGCCCGATTACTCAATTCCGTTCCTTGGTGATACAGCGATCTCAACGATCCTGGCCGGCGCTGTAGGTGCTATCGTTTTGATCGGCCTGGTAGTTTTACTGGGACGCAATCTTCACCGCCAGAAAAGTGATTGATAATCATTTATCTTAGGAAGCAGACTTATGCACGTAGATGTTTTTGATCAATACCATTTCACACCAAGCAGGGTTCATGATCTTGATCCCCGCGTTAAAGTATTGATCACCGTACTTTTTATCTTGTCCAATGCCCTCCTGCCGGATGGCAGCTGGCCGGCATTTGCCCTGGCCTGGCTGCTTCTTTTGGTGGCAAATGATCAATCGGGTCTGGGTCTGGGTTTCACTTTCAAACGATCGGTTGTCGCCCTTCCATTTACCCTGGTGGCGGTCAGCGCGATATTTTCTCCTCAAGGGTCACCGTTGGCGGTTTGGGATCTGGGATTTATCACCCTCATTCCAACGGACCTGGGCCTGATACGCTTCTTCAGCATCGTGGTGCGTTCCTGGCTGTCCGTTCAAATTGCTATCTTATTGGTTGCAACAACCCAATTCCCTGACCTGCTCCATGCCCTGGAACACCTGCGTTTGCCGCGCACCCTGACGACCATAATTGCATTTCTGTTCCGTTATCTTTTTGTCCTTACCAATGAAGTATTCCGGATTCTGAGGGCGAGGGAGGCTCGCAGCGCAGGGCTGCCGGGGGTGAAAGGCGGCGGTAAACTCTCCTGGCAGATCAAGACTACCGGCAGCATGGTAGGACAGTTGTTTTTGCGCAGTTATGAAAGATCCGACCGGATCTACCAGTCGATGATTTCCAGGGGTTATATCGGCCATATCCGGACCCTGAATCCGCATTACATGGAACGCCAGGACTGGTTATATCTGTTTGTATTTATTTTATTCTTAGTGATCATTCAATTTGTTGGGTGGGTTAGCTAATGCCAGTAAAACATAAATCTTTATTTGAGATCCAGATCCCGGAATGTGAAGGGGACATTCTCCAGATCCAGGATCTTCATTTTTCATATCCTGATGGCCATCAAGCTCTAAGGGGTATTGATCTTTCCGTCTGTGAAGGTGAGAAGGTGGCTCTGGTTGGCCCCAATGGGGCTGGCAAATCAACGTTAATGCTGCATCTGAATGGCATTCTGGGGGACAACAGCCCTGTTTCCGTTGCCGGCCTGGCAGTAGATAAGGAAAACCTGTCCATGATCCGGGCTCTGGTTGGGTTGGTTTTTCAAAATCCTGACGACCAGCTATTTTCCCCGACAGTTTTTGATGATGTGGCTTTTGGACCTTTACATATGGGCCTTCCTGAAGAAGTGGTTTATAAGAGAGTGGAAAAAGCCCTGGCAGATGTTCATATGAAAGATTTTGGAGATCGGCTTTCTCACCATTTGAGTATGGGACAGAAGAAAAGGATCTCGATTGCGACTGTTCTAGCGATGCAGCCCCATATTCTGGTTCTGGATGAACCTTCAGCCGGACTTGACCCCAGGGCCAGAAGGTCATTGATCAATTTCCTAAAAGGGCTACCAATCACCATGCTGGTCTCCACTCATGATCTTCGGATGGTGGAAGACATCTTTCCTCGCATGGTGATCATGGATGAAGGGAAAATTGTGGCCGATGGATCTTCCCGGGATCTACTTCAGGATGAAAAACTGCTGGAAGCCCATGGATTGGAAACTCCTCATTTATCTAATCAACATTAAATTGAAGTAAAATAGGTTTAAGTAGCTATTAATACATGAGGTAATCATGAGTCAAAGGATAATTGATGACTATGGATGGGAGTCAACGGAAGCTCCACACTCATGTAATTACATCACGCCGGAAATACTTGCAATCACATCAAAACTTGATG
>JAGHAU010000233.1 GCA_021161345.1 Anaerolineales bacterium
GATCATCTTGATCTTCTGTGAAGGTCCTAGGATTCATTGCCACAACAATATCAGCCTCTTTTCTCCGGCCTCCATAACCTGACTGGCTGACCCGGATCTTATACCAGGTGGGCAATCCCTGGATATTGGAAGGGAAAATATTTTTCCCGGAAACCGGGATTCCCATCTTGAAGATGGCTCTCAGTATGGTCAAGTTAGCAGTCTGGCTGCCAGATCCATTTTCTGTGCCAATATTGATGGAAAATTCATTTACACCGCTCAAACGTCTTTGAACCGGTTTTTTAGTTTGTGTTTGGGCCATACAATCTCCTAATATATTCCCATTGAAACAGTGACGTGTTTTTTAGCAACAATCATCGCACCATGCGATCCATCAGCTCAAAATGCTCCCGGAGCACTTTCAAACCCCGCGTTTTGTCTTTCTGAATGGCCGCTTCTACTAACTCCTCATGATAAGTCCAGACCTGCTCCAGATATTCAAGGTCTGTATAAACATTCAATCCCACAGCCTCGTAGGCATCCCAGTATGCTTCCAGCAATCCGGAAACAAACACATTATTCAACCGCTTGAAAAAAGTGAGATGGAGTTGGCGGTGTTCCTGGTGCGGGATGCGGACTGGCTTTCCCTGCAGTTTTTCCCAAGCACTTTTTACAAGATGGATCAAATCCTGATGATCGGATTCCTGCAGAAGGTCCACTGCCTGGGGGAAATAAGCGTATTCAAGGTGGCGCCTCAGATCTACAAAGTTCTCAAAATAAGCCTGGTCCTGTTGGATGGCAAAACATAATGAGGCATCAACTGCCGGCGTGAAGGCATACGGCAAAGGACGAATACCACGGCGTGGTTTAACATCAACCAGGCCCAGGACTTTGGCTGCTTCCAGCTGTTCCCTCAGGGCAGATATGCTGATACCAATCTCCTGGCTGAGCGCTTTTAATGCAGGCAGCGTTTCTGTATTCGAATCGGTGGATTGGAGGAGATAATCAATAAATTCAGAGTTATCCATTTCTATCTCTGATATGATTAATACGATGAATAAGATTAATCCTACTTAATTCTAGCAAAAGAGGAGAAAAAGTCAAGTTTGAGGATCATTAACTGGAATAATGACACCGTAATAGGTGAATAACTTCCCGAAAAAACAAAGGGACGGAGTCCTTTGGAAGGACTCCGTCCCTGATTATTCAAAGAGGGAAATACTTTCAGTCTATCAAAAATCGACTCACCCCGCCAATCAGCAGAGCCACGCCAGTTTTCAAGGCTTCTTCATCAAAATTAAAATCGGGCTGATGATGTTTGGCATCAAGTCCCAGCTTCGGATTGGCAGATCCCACAAAACTGTAGCAGCCAGCCATCCCCTGCATCAGGAAAGCCATATCCTCAGACGCCATGGTTTGATAATTATCATCCAATTCCGCGTCCGGAAAGAGGGAAACCGCTGTCTGGCGCATCACCTCAGCAACCTCCGGCTGGTTGGTCACCGCGGGGGAGATATCAATGATATCAATTTCAGCGCTGCATAAATGGGCTTTGGCAACGCCATCCACTATTTGATGAAAGCGCTCCAGAACCAGATGCCGGGTTGTTTCTGTAAAAGTCCTGATAGTTCCTTCTAGAGCAACAGTTTCAGGGATCACGTTGTGGGTCTGGCCGCCGTGAATTGAACTGACCGTTATCACAGCGCTATCCAGGGGAGGTACTTCCCGAGAAACCAGGCTTTGCAGTGAAGTCACGATATTTGCCGCCGCCACAATGGGATCAACCGATTCGTGGGGTTTTCCGCCGTGCCCACCCCTACCCTTGATCAAGATCTGGAATGTTTCTGAAGCGGACATTACCGGACCATCACTGATGCCCAGCCAGCCAAGTTCTTTTTCATTCCAGAGATGCAGTCCCAGCACAATATCAGGCTCAGGGTCTTCCAACACTCCCGCTTCGATCATCCTACGGGCGCCTCCCAAGCCTTCCTCAGCTGGTTGAAAGACAAATTTGATCCGGCCGGGTAGATCCCGGTAATTCTCGGCCAGCAGTTTCGCCACAGACAGACCGATGGCCATATGTCCATCGTGTCCACAGGCATGCATAATACCTTCATTTTGGGAGGAATAATCCACACCAGTATTTTCAGTGACTGGCAGGGCATCCATATCAAAACGAAGCAGGATAGTTTTTCCGGGAGATCCGCCTTTAAACAAGGCGACAATTCCAGTCTCTGCAATTCCAGACTGGATCGAGAAGCCATCCAACTTGGACAGTTCTCTGAGTATGATTTCAGCTGTGTGAACTTCTTGGAAACCCAGCTCTGGCTGGCGATGGAATTCCCGCCTGAGTTCGCTGGTATAAGTAAAGACCTGATCCACTTGAGCCAGGATCTCGTTCATCGATTTATCCGTTCTACCTCATCAGGATCAAAATCATGGATGCCATCTTCCCCGAGGTACACGGATATTCTTTGGCTGAGAGCATTTACGCGGACGACTTTTCCTTCCCCGCGGGGTGTATTGACACGCTTGCCCTGTTTGGGCAAATTCTTCTTGGCTTCTTTGTACTGATCATATTCATACATCAGGCAGCAGCGAAGCCGGCCGCACATGCCGGTAATTTCCGAGGGGGCCAGGGAAATACCCTGTTCTTTGGCCATTTTAATGGAGATCGGGATGAACCCAGTCATGAATTCCGTGCAGCAGCGAACCTCGCGTCCACAAGCGCCCATGCCGCCAATGATCTTGGCTGAATCCCGGGGGCCGATCCGACGCATTTCCAGATTCGCCTTGGGGTTTTCCTTCTTGAGTTTTTTCAGTAGATTTCCGAGGTTTGGATCATCGTTGCCCTCATAACAGTACAGAAATACAAGGTTTTCACCTTCCAGACTGAATTCAGCAGAGACGAACTTGACCTCTTCCAAACTTTTTTCTTCCCCTGCCAGTTTCCGGCAGTCTTCCAGAACTTCTTGTTCCTTTTTCTCCCAAACCTGGCGGATTACCAGGTCCCGAGAAGTAGCGGAACGCAAGATCGGCTTCCAATTTCGGCCTTTCTTCTGACCTGGATCCTGGAAAGAAACCACCTGACCCAACTGCTGACCGCGGCTGGTCTCTACGATCACATATTCGCCCTTCTTTATCTCCGGAACGGAGGAAGCATCAAAATGATAAGTTTTTCCACCACCGTGAAAACGTATTCCTACTATATGAGCCATCATGTGCCTATTTTACCGTATTATTCTTAAATACAAAGGAAACAGTTCCCGTGCAGGGAACTGTTTCCTAATTGAATTAAACAAAACCGCTATTATTTTCCTTTAACAGCCTGGATGCTGGCCTGGGCAGCAATTTTTTCAGCGATCTCAATCAGAGACTTGGCTGCAGGCGAATCGGGATGTGAAAGGGATACAGGCATTCCCTGGTCACCGCCAATTCTTACCTGGGGATCAATGGGAATCGTTCCAATAAAGGGCACACCGGTCATTTTGGCCAGTTTCTCACCGCCGCCTGACCCAAAAATATCCATTCGTTCTCCATCCGGAGTCTCAAGGAAACTCATATTTTCCACAACACCAAAGATAGGAATTTTCAGTTCCTGGAACATATTAATACCCCTGAGAGCGTCATCAAGAGACACTTGCTGTGGCATGGTGACAATCACTCCCCCCTGCAGCTCCAGGGTCTGGCTTAAACTGAGTTGAACATCACCGGTTCCAGGTGGTAAATCGACCACCAAATAATCCAGCTCCCCCCAATCTACATCGTTAATGAACTGTTTGATGGCTGAATGGAGCATAGGGCCGCGCCAGATGAGTGCCTGCTCGGGCTTGACCATAAAACCGATCGAGATCACTTTTACTCCGTGACCTTCTCCGGGCAGAATCTTCTCTTCAGGCGAGGCTCCGCCCAGTCGGTCAACACCCATCATGGTCGGGATGTTAGGACCATAAATATCTGCATCCAAAAGACCAACCTTAGCGCCCTTTTGGGCCAGGATGACTGCCAGGTTCACAGCGACTGTGCTTTTTCCAACGCCTCCTTTGCCTGAAGCGATCGCGATCACATTTTTGATATTGGATGGGGCAGATTTTTTCTGTCCCACCGGCGCCTTGGCGCCCATGGTGATCTCAACTTCACTCACACCTTCCAGCGCTTCAACTGCTGCCTGGGCACTATCCCGGAGATCAACTTTTTCCTTCAGGGGACCGGATGGCGTAGTCAGGTTAACAACAAAACTGACTTTGCCATTCTCAACTTTTACATCATCGATCATACCCAGGCTGACCAGGTCTTTCCCAATTTCGGGATCTATTACCTTGCCCAGGGCTTTAAAAACCATTTCTCGTGTTAATTCTTTTGCTGCCATAGAATACCTTCCTGATACTTGATAGTCAGTAATGCAGACCTCATTTTAGCATGAATAAACGGCTTGAATCTCAATATTATATTAAAA
>JAGHAU010000285.1 GCA_021161345.1 Anaerolineales bacterium
CATTAGACAAGGATCTGCGAACCCGGGGGAGTAAACTAGTGGTCAGAACTGGCAAACCGGCTGAAATCCTGGAATTGCTCCTGAAAGAAACAAGTGCTGACCAAATTCTGGCTGAAGAGGACTTTACACCCTATGCACGGTTGCGAAGCGTTTTAGCCGGCAGTTTCCTGCCCTTGAAATTGGTCCAGGGGCAGCTGGGAACTCATCCACTGAAATCATTGAAATCCAGCGGAAAACCATATCGGGTTTTTGGGCCTTTTAAAAAGAACTGGCTGGCACACATTCAATCTTTCGAATCGACCCCGGCACCTGCTCTTGTTCCAACCTTACAGGATATCGATTCAGACGGGATTCCAATGGGAGGGGCGGAGGATTTATTCCCTGCTGGCGAAGAAGCCGCGTATAAACGATTAGAGGTCTTCCTTAGAAAGAAGATTGAATTTTACCATCTTACCCGAGATCGGATAGATTTGGATGGCAGCTCAAACTTATCACCATATTTTAGGTTTGGCGTTATAGGATTGCGATCGGCAATCTTTCGCAGTCTGGAGATTTTGAAAGATGAGAATGGCCGCAAAAACCTGCTTGGGATAGACGCCTGGCTGAATGATTTAGTTTGGCGGGAATACCATATCTATATCATGTATCATTTTCCAGAATCACGAACACAGAATTTTCGTTCAGTATATGATGGGCTGCCTTGGATCAATGATCAATCAGATTTCCAAGCCTGGAAAGATGGACGGACTGGATATCCTGTTGTGGATGCCGCCATGCGGCAGTTAAACTCAATTGGCTGGATACCCAGGCAGTCAAGAAATATTGCGGCATCTTTTCTGGTGAAGGGATTGTTAATTGATTGGCGCTGGGGAGAAAAATGGTTTCGGGATCGACTTCTCGATGGTGATCTGGCTGTTAATGTAGGGAACTGGCAGCGAGCAGCTGGAACTGGACCAGATGCTGCGCCTTT
This sequence comes from Anaerolineales bacterium, assembly GCA_021161345.1. GTDB lineage: Bacteria > Chloroflexota > Anaerolineae > Anaerolineales > UBA11858 > B10-G9. The sequence goes on from JAGHAU010000285.1 coordinate 971, forward strand.
TGATAGGATCCTGAACCCTACTCGCCAGAGCAAGAAATATGACCCGACTGGAAACTATATCCGAAAGTGGGTCCCGGAATTAGAGGATCTGAACGCAGATGTTATCCACGATCCCTGGAAAAAAAGAGTAAAAATTGCAGGCTATACGGAACGAATTATCGAACATAAATTTGGAAGGGATCGGGCGCAGTCTGCTTACAGGGCTGCTAAATCTGGAGAAAGCCGTGGGATAGGTAAGTAGTTTTCAGATTTAATTGAAGTAAGTACATTTATCTGGGGGTTAATTAATTTAAAATAATGACTGTGAATATTAGCTCTATGCGGACACTTACTCAAGGTGATTTTATGATCGAGTCTGCTGATGCACCATTTGAAGGTTTGGAATGTGTTCAATTGAAGAATGATTTGATCACAATCTGGCTTACAAAAGATGTGGGTCCACGAATTTTGGGTTTAAAGTATAAAGATGGAGAGAACTTATTAGCAGTTCTTCCTGATCTGAAGATACCAGTGGAAGACGCGGACGATTATTCTCTGCGGGGCGGCCACAGATTGTGGTATGCCCCCGAAAAACCCGAAACTTCATATATCGCAGACGATCAGCCCTTGGAAATCTCGCCACTCAATAATGGCATAAATCTGATCCAGAATGTGGACAAGCCCACCGGGATCCAGAAATCCTGGCAGGTGACCATGGCAGAAAATGGTGCGCAGTTGACAATCGTCCACAAACTGACCAATCGGGGAGATAAAGAATTTGAACTGGCACCCTGGGCGATCACTCAACTCAGACCCGGAGGGACAGCTGTCCTTCCTCTTCAGATCGAACAAGATGATGAACATGGATTGCTGCCCAATCGCCAGATAGTCTTTTGGCCTTACACGGAACTGAATTCTCCTCATTTGTTTCTGGGTGATAAAGGGGTTGCGGTGAAAGCAGATTTCTCTGAAGGGGCATTGAAAGTAGGCGTACCCAATCCAATCGGGTGGCTGGCTTATGAACTTGATGGATTTTTATTTATTAAAAGAGCTGATTACCAAGCTGATTCGAGATACCTGGACCGGGGCGCATCCAGCCAGATCTACTGCAGCGGAGATTTCATCGAGCTGGAGACGTTGGGTCCGGTTGTGAAACTAGCCCCAGGTGAGTTTGTTGAGCATCAAGAAATCTGGCAGGTATTTCCAGAAGATGATTGGCCGTTGGAGATAAAGGGAATTTTCCAGAACTTTTAGCTAAAGACTTCCGAGGTCTTTAGTATCCCGGAGGATTCTTACAGACAGGCCCCACTTTATTTAGATATCTACTCTGGGGTCTGTTTCTTATATTCAAGGGTCAGACTGCCTTTCGGATAGCCAATTTCCTTACTGATAACCTCACATTTCAATTTGAGCAAGAAAAAAATATCTCTAGTGGTATCACTCAAAGTTTCATAATTGGCCTGGCCTTTGGCAAGGACCAGGGGAGCGTTTAAGTACAGCTCCTGGAAGGCTGGTGTGCAAGACGGGAGATAGGTTCCAGGATACGGTGTTCCGGATTCCAATAATCTGGCAACCTGATCGATCCCGGCCTGCCTGGCATCTTCAATTAGGGCATCATCAAAAGCGGGTCCGCTTTTTACTGCGTAGATAACAGGAAGCTCCAGAGTTTCAATTAGAACTCTGTCAAAGACTGTTTCGCCTGCGTTATCAGCCAGGATCAGGAGCGAGTCAGCTGAAATGATTTTATACCTGAAAATTTCCTGGTTATCTCTCCATATCTTCTCCTGAAAAAACCTTCTAATGGCTTAATTGAAATGCAAACCTTTAAA
>JAGHAU010000106.1 GCA_021161345.1 Anaerolineales bacterium
ATCTCCGGGTTAAGATACCGGGGGGAAGGGGGGTCTACCGTTCGGTGCAAGAGCGCCAGTTCCTGCGGGGATGGATTAGTGAACGGCAGCTGTCCGGTTAATATCTCGAATAAAACAATTCCCAAACTATACACATCCGAGGCAGGTGATGGGGCTCTCCCGGCAGCCTGTTCAGGGGAAAAGTAAGCTGGTGAACCCCAGATCGCCTGAGATCGTTCATCATGTTTTACCGATGCCAGAGCTCTTGCAATGCCAAAATCAGTCACCTTTAAACGATTATCTGGTGTGATCAGCATGTTGTGAGGTTTGATATCACAGTGGACCAGACCCGCCCGGTGGGCATAGCCGATACCAGCGCAAGCCTGCACAAATAAGCGTGATGCCAGGGGTACAGGCAGAGCACCGGTATTCTTGATGATCTGTTTCAGATCCGTTCCGGGGACATATTCCATGACAATAAAGAGCCGGTCTTTGTCAAAACCGAAGTCATGGACGGTGACAATGTTTGGGTGAGTGAGATTTGCAGCAGCCCGGGCCTCTTCCTTGAATCTTTCCTGGAAAGCTGTTGAAGAAGAGAAATCTTTTCTGAGGATCTTTACCGCAATGGTCCGCTCCAGCATGAGGTCAGTGGCCTGATAGACGATGGCCATGCCACCCTCCCCAACTTCTTTATCCAGCCGGTAGCGGTCATTTAATATCTCAGACATTTCGATTTTTCCTGTGGACCAGTGCCGGTATGATTGTACCATCATCTGATTGACGGTGATATCTGGATAGAGTAAACTTTGTTAGTATTGCAAACGACTATCCCATTTTTTCAGGAGTTTGGATGAGAGCTCAGTTGATCTACAATCCCATGGCAGGTAAGTTTCCCTCTGAACCCCTAATAGAGAGAGCGGGAAGAGTATTAAGGGTCAATGGCTGGGATGTAGATATCGTTCAGACAAAAGGGAGGAACCACATTACAAGATTAGCCAAAAGGGCTGCGGTGATGGGAATCGATGCCGTATTTATCGCCGGTGGTGATGGCTCCCTGCACAGGGCGGCAGCTGGCTTATTAGGTAGCCAGACAGCTTTAGCCGTATTACCATCCGGTACAGCCAACGTCTTTGCCCAGGAGCTGGGATTGCCAAGCTTGTCCTGGACAAATCCAACTGCTTTGGAAAGCAGCGTCAAGAAGCTGCTAAACGGGACTGTCCGAACCATGGATGTAGGCATCTGTCAGGGTACCCCATTCTTATTATGGAGTGGAGCGGGTTTTGATGCATTTGTGATCCACCATCTTGAGCCGCGTTCTCGCTGGCAGAAGCAGTTTCCATCCACTCAATACGCCGCCAATGCGGCCTGGCTTGCCCGCTCCTGGACAGGAATGGATTTAAAGATTTGGGTCGATGGCGAAAAGATCGACGGTACATATATTGTCGTCCTGGTGACCAATATTCACCTCTACGCTGGAGGAATAGCAGAACTGTCCCCCAAGGCGAGGATCGATGATGGCAAAATTGACCTCTGGTTATTTTCAGGTGATACTATGCAGGAGACTCTCCAGCATATTTTTGACCTGGCCGCAGGACGGCACATTGATTCGGATAAGACCAGTTATTTTTCTTGCGAAGAGATCAAGATCAAATCGAAAAAGGATATGTTCCTGCAGCTGGATGGTGAACCAATCCCACCGTCCAAAAGTGTCAATATTTCGATCAATCCACAATCGCTCAGGGTCCTTGTGCCCAACGATCTGCCGCGGCCTTTATTTTCAAAAGATCACTTATGAAAAATGTCATTAACCCCTGGGTAATTGCAGGTTCGGTCCTTATAGCAAGTTTATTGTTGGCAGGTAGTTTTCTGGCAGCAGGTCAGCTGACGCCATCAGACCAATTTGTATATAGTGGGGAGGCGGTGTTAACTGTCATTCCTGTGCCAACCTATACACCAACCCCCTTGCCGACCCAACCAGATATTCCGGTTGTTAACCCAACAATTGAACCGGCCGCCGGTATCCATGTGAACGGATATGTACAGATTTTGGGTACTGATGGGGAAGGCCTTCGATTGCGAAGGGATCCTTCCCTGGAGGGCGAGATCGTTAATGTCGGATTGGAAGGGGAGATATTCCTGGTGATAGGGGGACCTGAAGAACGGGATGGGTATTTGTGGTGGCAGCTTGAAGCTCCATTGAATACGACCCGCAAGGGGTGGGCAGTCTCTAATTATCTAGTTTTCGCTCAAAGTCCTTAAATGAAAAACAGAAGGGAAACCCTTCTGTTTTATCTTATATTCAAAGCTGGTTTTGTTAATCTTTGGTGAGATGAATCAGGTGGTTCTGGAGGTTGTGTTTCACTGCATAGGCAGCTGCTTCAGCCCGGTTATGAACGTCCAATTTTGAGAGAATACTGCTGACGTAATTCCTGACTGTCCCTTCACCCAGGTAGAGGGTTTTGGCGATCTCCCGATTGGTTTTGCCTTCAGAAACGTGAATGAGGACGTGTTTTTCCTGGTCCGTGAGATCAGTAAAAGCCGAGGCTTCTTCTTCCCGGGCAGCTTTTCGAACTTCCTTAAATATTCGCTGAGTTACTGCTGGGTCAAGTAAGGCCTCTCCGCGACTGACAGCTTCGATGGCATCGATCAGTTCTTTGCTGCCAACCTGTTTTAAAATATATCCAGAAGCGCCTGCCCGGATTGCCGAAAATAACATTTCATCCTCAGCGTATGAGGTCAGCATGATCACCTTGGTATCGGGGTACTTTTCGATGATCTTTTCACAAGCTTCAATGCCTGATCCACCTGGAAGGCGGATATCCATAATCACAACGTCGGGATGGTACTGGTCGGCCTTGGTTACCGCTTCTTCCCCAGTAGCTGCTTCAGCGACAACCTGGAATTTTGTATGACGATTGAGTAGGGATTTCAGACCCAATCGCACTACTTCATGATCATCTACTAATAAAATCCGTTGAAAGGACATTTTGTTACTCCTGTATTTAGCTCTGAGAGTATATACTAGAGTGCCCTGGATGGCAAGGAACCTTGTTACCCTGCTTTGAAAGGATTCGGTTGTATTCCCAGGTAGAGCAGATGATGATCCTGATGATCGGTCAGGCCGTCTTCCGGTATTTGCTGATTGTATTGTGCGGGCCGTGAGATGTGTCAGGATTAGTTATTTCGCTTTTTCCTGATCCCTCCGGAAATTTACAAAACGATATCCGACCCCCCGTTCTGTTAAAATATATTTTGGATTGGAAGGGTCTTTTTCCAATTTTTTCCTGAGATAATTGACATAGAGGCGGACATAATGGGGCTCATCCTGATACTCGAAACCCCATACTTTGGAAAGAAGTTGTTCATGGGTATTTACCCAGCCAGCGTTCTGGACCAGGTGATATAACAGGCGGTATTCAGTTGGTCGGAGATCAACTTTTTTGCCTTCTACCCAGACTTCACGCCGGGAAAAATCGATAGTTAACCGGTCATCAACTTCGATCTGGTCAACCTGGTCTTCTTTGAATGATTTTGTGCGCCTGAGCACTGCCCGGATCCGGCTGACCAGTTCACGGGGACTGAATGGTTTGGTGATATAGTCATCTGCACCCAGTTCAAGCCCCTGGATTCGATCATCTTCCTCACCTTTGGCAGTCAGCATGATCACTGGAACGTTATTAACTTCCCGGATCTTTTTCAGGACTTCAAAACCATTGATATCAGGCATCATGATATCCAGCAGGATTAGATCCGGTAGCTGGGTTCTAACTTGTTCCAAAGCTTCTTTTCCGTTGTAGGCGGTCACTACCTCAAATCCATCCTGTTCCAGGTTCAACTGGATGAAACGAACCATGCGCTGTTCATCATCAACAGCCAGAATTTTGTATCTTGTTTTTTCACTGTTCATAATTATTATTCCCTGATGAAGCTGACTACCTCTGCGGCGGTATCTCCAGGTAGGATTTCTAGAAAACTGATTTCGGACCAAGGCCAGTAAACGGTCACTACGTTACGCTCTAGATAGATCAAGTCTTTGCCATCCTTCTGCCTTGGATTGCTGAGTTTGACCAGTACATCTGTTAATTGCGGCATTTCATCAATTTCTGCAAGCATAGGTTCCGCATTTCTGATGTGGACTATGACTGAATTTGACATTAAAAACCATCCTTATTTCATGTCTTTCGGCAAGATCACTTTCATATTGAATTTGCCCAGGGATAACACGTCACCATGATTCAATGGAACTTCTGAGTTGGCCGGAATCTCATACCCGTTAACGCTTGACCCGTTAGCGGATCCCAGGTCGACTACAGAGATCGTGTTCTTTTCAGTATTGATCCGAATCGTTGCGTGCAACCGGGAAATCCCCATATCATAAGCTTCATAATTATTCAGATCAACATCCGGTGTTATGACCTGTCCTTCTACAAAACGACCGATGGTAAATTCATTTTGTTCGGGGATTTCGATCACTTCTTCTCTTTCGGTACTGTACAAGATAAAGGTGCTATTTTCCAGGAGTTTTTTGGGGATTGTTTGACTGAAGTCGACCTCCAGTCCCCGAATTTGGTTAGGGTATACCAGGGTATTCACCATTTTGTCGGAGGTAAATGCCACTTGCGAACCGCACTCTCCACAAAATAAGACGCCTTGGTATTCCTGATTATTACATACTTTGCAGGTAATCATATTTTTTCTGGTAAGAGAAGTCTCATCGTTCCATATTTGAGCTGCTTCTTGCCTGTGGGGCTGAAGTTGTTGTGGGATTTTATATAATCTGCTTCATTCATGGCAATTTTTGCCAGAGCATCTTCCCCTTTTGCCATCAGATGGGAGGATAGATTGAGCAGTCTCTGGTATGCTGTACCTGGATTGCCGCTGGCTATATCCTGTTGAGCTTTTTCCTGCAGCCGATAGAAGGTAAGGTGTGAGATAGCCTTGAAGATCTCTGGCGGAGGCGGTTCTAAATTTTCAATATCCGAGCTGAGGGTCCTATCCAGAGTGATGGGTATAACTTGATCCCGAATCTTTTTCTTTATAATAAACTCTCCGGATACGATCACAGCCCGATCGATTTCCCCTGGGATGGGATCAACCAGGAATTCAAACAATACACGATGCGGTTGATGTTTTTTTAATATTCCCAGAGAATAATTCTCCTGGATAGGTAAAGGAATGGCTTCAGGAAGGATTCTGAATGCTGAGAGCATCTTAACACCAGGTGCTAGAGTAACTTCAAGGGTCAAGCGTCTTGAAAAAGCCTCTTTGAGAGATGCTACGCTGTGTTCCAGGAACTCCTTGACTTGCTCCAGATCATGAACAAAAAGGGATTGTCCGCCAGTCAGGGCACAAAGTTGATCCACGAACTCATCATTCCACTCGATCCCTATCCCTAAACCACTAATTCCAATATCCTGATCAGCGGCAGTATTTGCCAGTGCGATGCAATTATCCTCATCTCCGTAGGTATGGCCATCGGTGATCAGGATGATATGGTTAACATAATTCAAAGTAGGGTGTTTTCTGATTTCTTCGTATCCGGCTTCGATGCCCTGGAAGATTTCCGTTCCTCCTTCTGCATACAGATCGTTCAGAGCGGTTTCGACTTGGACATCACTTGGCTGTGTTTGGCTGGTGAGTAAAACCTTGGCCCTGTCGTTAAAGCTGATTACTGAAACAAGGTCATCTTCTCCAAGATCGCTGATGATCTCTTTTGTAGCCGCTCTCAGGATATCCAGACGGGGTCCCTTCATGGAAGTGGAATTATCGAGAACCAGGGAGATGTTTAACGGAAGATCAACGGATTTTTGTTCTTCATCCTTAGTCGAAACGATATCAACCAGGGAATATATTACCTGGGGTTCTTCCAATCTTAATAAGGCTTCCTGGCTGTATTCAATAGCAGTCAGAATGCCAGATGATATATCATGTGGATCCCGGCCCTGATCGTAATCACCTTTTCTATTTGGATCAGACAGGATCTTATAGGCTTCCTGGATATCCAGGAAGAGCTGAGTCGCCCCATCATTCCGGTTTACATCCGGATGTGTTTTTCTTACTGCAAGCCGATAGGCCTTTTTAATAGCTTCTTCTGAAGCTCCTGTTCCAATGTTCAGCCTGCGGTAAAAATCAGTCTTATCTGGCATGTTTTCAGTGAAAACCTAAGAAAACTCTACTAATATTGCAGAAATATTATCCGGGCCTCCAGCATCATTTGCCGCATCGATCATACGGTCACAAATATCCTGGGGGTTAATGCCTGATTTGATGATAGTTTGCAGTCCTTCTTGTCCAACAATACTCCATAATCCATCAGAGCACACAAGCAAGGATCCGGATTCTGGTCTGGTGGTGGATATGATCTCAGGTTCAAAAGGTTCCCCCTGGCCTAAAGCTCTGTAAAGAAAATTCCGTTGGGGGGGAACAGAAGCCTCTTCTGGAGAAATTTGGCCCAGTTCTTGAGGCGGTTTAACATGGG
>JAGHAU010000259.1 GCA_021161345.1 Anaerolineales bacterium
GAACGGAGCGATCCAAATGCAGCTCTCGGCAGGTGTTCCGATAGATATCATTTCTATCCTCCAGGCCCTCATCCTGGCATTTATCGCCGCTCCTGCGATCATCAGGACGATATACAGGTTAAAGGAGCCAGATATTGATATTGATAAGGTCACTCTAAGCGGATGGGGAGGTAACTAAACATGACTACAAATACAACCACCGCTAACTACAAACAAACATCCCCCACCCGTCGCCGGGTTTTAGGAATCATTTTCCTGGTTATTGCCGCCCTGATATATTTCCTGTTCACCCGAACTCTGGAAACCGGAGTGCAAACCACTTACCGCATGGTTCCGGGAGGATCAGAGCAAGAATTGGCTGACTGGGTCTTTAACAGTTTACCCATGCTGAATGTTATGGCTGGATTGAGCCTGGTTGCTGGAGGATATCAACTGGCACGCGGCTTCAACAAACGCACCAACCTGGTCCTTGGATTGCTGGGAGGTATGTTCATCTTTTCCTTCCTCACCTGGGCAACAGCAGATGGCAGTCTCAATCTGGCCGGTTTACTCCGCAGTGCCCTGGTCAAAGCTGTTCCCCTGACCCTGGGTGCTATGTCCGGCGTTCTCTGTGAACGGTCAGGCGTTGTGAACATAGCAATTGAAGGTATGATGTTAACGGGAGCTTTTGTGGGTGCCCTGGTCGGCAGCTTGACTAACATCTATATTGGCCTTCTAGCCGCAGTTCTAGCAGGAGGACTTCTGGCTGCTGCCCTGGCAGTACTATCCATCAAATACAAGACCGATCAGATCATCGCAGGAACTGTGATCAATATCTTTGCAACCGGAATCACTTCCTTCCTGTCTGCCAGATTCCTTCAAAAATACCAGCATCTAAACGATCCTGGCAGATTCTCGACGATCAAGATCCCCATCCTGTCGGATATCCCATTTATTGGTCCGATCATGTTCCAGCATAATATCTTCGTCTATGCTGTCTACATCTTCCTGATCCTTCTAACCGTTGCACTGTACTATACTCGATGGGGATTAAGGACCCGTTCAGTTGGTGAACACCCTAAAGCAGCCGATACTTTGGGCATCAATGTCTTCAGGACCCGCTACATCTCAGTGATTTTGGGCGGATTTATGGCGGGATTTGGTGGAGCTTACTTCACTCTTGGCTCTGTGGGAAGATTTGATGAATTAATGACAGCTGGCCGAGGATTTATCGGCCTGGCCGCGATGATCTTCGGCAACTGGAATCCATTTGGATCCTTCAGCGCTGGCTTGTTATTCGGTTTCTTTGACGCTCTGGCATCAAAGATGGCCATCCTGAAAGTTGCCATACCTTCAGAGATTATGTTAATGTTCCCTTACCTGGCCACTATGGTCATCCTGGCAGGTGTGATCGGCAGAAGCCAGATGCCTGCCGCAGATGGCACGCCATACGAAAAGGAATAGAATACCCAATTAAAAAAAGGATACGGTTTCCATTGAGGAAACCGTATCCAGATCTAGAGCACTTCTCGGTGCTCTTTTTTAATTAATACTTCCCAAATTCCTTGACAGCATCCACCATCGCCAGCACATTTTCAGCTGGAACATCGTTCATAATGGTATGCACAGAGGACACCATATAACCCCCGCCCTCTCCCAAAAGCTGAATAACCCTATTCACTTCCTGACGGACCTCATCAACGGATCCAGCAGGCAGCACCCGGTGTGTATCAATTCCACCGCAAAAGATGATATTCTTCCCAAATTGTTTTTTCAATCCCGCCAGATCGGACATCTTTCCAGCTGAGGTTTGGATCGGGTTGAGAATATCAACCCCCATTTCAATAAAATCATCAATTAACGGGACAACATCTCCATCTGTATGGAAAAACACCTTGGCCTTGGTATGTTCCTTGATGAATTTAATATAATCTGCGTGAATGGGTTTTAATATTTCCCGGTACATCTTGGGAGACATTAGAAGACTCTCCTGCGTGCCAAGATCATCTCCGATCTTGATCATATCAACATTATCACCCAGCTCATCCAGGAACGGCCCCATCAAATCTTTGCACAGGGCGGCAGTTTTCTTCAAAAGCGCCACCGCAAAGTCCGGGTTAATGGCAAGATTGAGGAGAAAAACATCCATTCCCTGCATAGCGAAGGCCCGTTCCAGAGGAAATAATAACCAGGGTGTCGCCAGAATAGCATGCTTGTTCTCTTCTCTCAAAGCTGCTGCTGCAGCCTTAACATGCGCTATCCGCGTCGGATCTTTCATGTCAGGCCAGCCGGGGTAATCATCAAGGTCTGCTATTGATGAAGCATCTGATATAGGGTGAATACCAGGGAACCACTCACCGGGTTCGATCTCCATTTGTCCGCTTCCCCAACTGTCAACAAATGGAGAATGGAGTTCCCGGGTTTGATTTCGCTTAAGGGTTTCAGAAGGATGGATATCACGCACACCGCGGACATCACTGCCCAAGCGCTGCAGGGTCTCTTCATCGATCAGGGCTGTACCCAATTCGGGCCATTGGTAAATATATTCATCCGGCGCATTGATATTTGCTAGCTGTTTGATCCCCTGATAAGTTTTCATTTTGATGCCTGTTGCGTTGCTGACTCCCATAACGATCGGAACCTGATCTGGCACCTCATGGTTTAACACTGCCAATACCCGGTCTCTTGAACTCATGGCCATATTTATTCTCCAATTAATCAATTGATTTTCTACATTCTTCCAACTTTTAGTCTATCACAACCATCGAATTATTAACCCTGGGTCTTTTTGGTTATGAGATTATGATCGTGAAGAAATAAATATTTTCAAAGGTTATTTGTTGGAGGGATTTCTTTTAGTTTATAATACTGAAACATTAGTTGAATTATCCTTCTCTTGCACTACTCTCTGAAAAAGGAGAAATATATGGCAAAAGTTACCCAATCAAAATCCTCTATCAGAACTGTGATAGAGTGGTTTGGGACAACTCTGGGCCAGATCATAGTAGCCATTGTCGTCCCGGTCATCACCGGATATGTCATGGTCAAGGGTTTTATCTTCCTACGGGATGGTGAAGCGCCAAAATATGTGATTGCCCTGGTAGCAATCATCTGGGGAGTTGGCGGTGTAGCTCTGATCTATTACATTACCAATTGGCTGATCGAGAAACTACCCCCTAAATGGATGGCCAGGCTCCAGCCCTTCCTGTTCGTGGGGCCAGCGGTAGCTATTTTGTCTTGGTACTTGGCTATCCCAACTTTCAGAACCCTGGTTACGAGTCTCTATGACAGGACTGGAGAAGTATTCGTCGGGTTGGATAATTACATCGCTGTCTTCTCTGAAAGGATCATGACCGTTGCCTTCCGGAACAACCTGCTCTGGATTGTATTTGGCGCAACCCTCTCAGTGTTATTTGGTTTGCTGGTCGCAGTACTGGCGGACAGAAGCCGGTTTGAGAAATTCGCTAAATCATTGATCTTCATGCCGATGGCAATCTCATTTGTAGGTGCCGGTGTGATCTGGAATTTCATCTACGAGGTTAAGGATGCTGCCTCTCCCCAGATAGGTTTGCTGAATGCAATCTGGGTAGGATTAGGTGGACAACCCCAGGCCTGGACAGCCATGAACCAACCCTGGAATAACCTATTCCTGATTATCATCGTTATCTGGCTCCAGACGGGATACGCCATGGTAATCTTCTCAGCTGCCATTAAAGGCATACCTGGGGAGCTATTAGAAGCAGCCCGGGTTGACGGTGCAACAGAGGTACAGGTCTTTTTCAGGATCATGATCCCTTACATCATGGGTACGATCATCACCGTGGCAACTACGGTGGTAATCTTCACCTTGAAGATCTTTGACGTAGTCTGGGTTATGACAGGAGGGCAATTTGCTACCCACGTGATTGCAACGCAGTTCTACAGGCAGGCGTTCACAAACCAGAATAAAGGAATGGCCTCGGCGATCGCAATCATCCTGGTGATTTTAGTTATCCCCGTCATGATTTACAACCTGAGGCAATTTGCTGATGAGGAGGCATTCTAATGAAATCTGCTAAATCTCAACAACGCACTCGCGATTTTATTGTCAACGGCTCCCTGCTTCTGCTGGTTTTCATTTGGACCATTCCGACTCTTGGATTGTTGATCTCATCCTTCCGGACCCGCTTTGATATCCAGACTTCCGGTTGGTGGAAAGTCCTCCCCCATCGGGAATGGGTTCAGGTTGAAGAATTGGACATTCCAGAAGGAGCAGATCCCGATGGGATCATGACCATCGAAGGTGTGACTGGAACATTTGATGAATTCAGAGAAGGCATAACAGCCCCTGATGGACAGCAGATAGTCTGGTCGGGAAATAAACGGCTTGCTACGATCAGGATCAGCGACGAAAAATGGGTCTTTTTTCCCGAGCTGACATTAGAGAATTATGGCCAGGTGCTGGCAGGCAAAACGTATGAGATTAAAACGTCATCCGGTGAGGTCAGGACTGTAGAAGGAGACAACTTCGTTGGAGCATTCCTGAACAGCATCACTGTATCAGTGCCGGCAACGATCATCCCTATCTTGATTGCGGCTTTTGCCGCTTATGGTTTTGCCTGGATGAAATTCCCGGGCCGGAAGATGTTCTTTGTCTTGGTAGTTGCATTGCTTGTTATCCCACTCCAGATCGCCCTTGTACCAATTTTGAAGGACTATGTTCGATTAGACCTCAATGGCACCTTCCTGGCGATCTGGCTGGCTCATACAGGCTTTGGGCTTCCACTGGCGACTTATCTATTATTCAACTACATTAAAGGCCTTCCGAGAGATATCCTGGAATCCGCCTTCATTGATGGCGCTTCACACTTCACCATTTTTATTCGTTTGATCATCCCGCTCTCAGTACCGGCCCTGGCTTCCTTTGCAATATTCCAGTTCCTATGGGTTTGGAATGATTATCTGATCGCCCTGGTATTCATTGGAGCTAAACCAGATGTCCAGGTGCTAACAATGAGAATTGCTGATATGGTCGGTTCCCGTGGTGCAGACTGGCATTTGTTAACCGCAGGTGCGTTTGTATCTATGCTGCTGCCGCTGTTGGTATTCTTCAGTCTGCAGCGTTTCTTCATCCGCGGAATGCTGGCCGGGTCAGTGAAGGGATAAGAGCTCTTCCTTGCGACTGGCGGATAGATTAGAATAGAGCCTGGGTATTTCCTTTCCCAGGCTTTATTAATATCTGGACGGGAAAATAAAAAAACTTATTCAGAGACCTGACACAAGAACATAAGTGATTATTATCAAGTGATCCTATGAAAAAAATCATCTACACATTTCCCGATAATTTTACCTGGGGCGCAATCGCTTCAGCATATCAAATTGAAGGTGCCTGGAACGAAGACGGTAAAGGAAAGAGCATCTGGGATATATTTTCTCGATTGCCTGACCGGATCTTGAATGGTGATACAGGAGAAATTGCCACTGATCATTACCACCGTATGCCGGACGATGTTCAGCTGATGAAGGAGATCGGTCTGAACAGCTACAGCTTTACACTTTCCTGGCCCCGGATCCTGCCTGAAGGAACTGGCAAGATCAACCCAAAAGGACTGGATTTTTATGATCGCCTGGTGGACGAACTCCTTAATGCTGGTATCCAGCCTAAGGCAACCCTCTACCATTGGGATTTACCTCTCTCTCTCCAGGAAAGAGGCGGCTGGCCCTCTCGCGACAGTATCGATTGGTTTGGCGAATATGCTGCTGTTGCATTTGACAAACTGGCAGACCGGGTAAATCTCTGGGCGACCCATAACGAACCCTGGGTAGCCGCTTTCCTGGGTTATGGAACTGGGGTTCATGCACCTGGGATCAATGATGCCACCCAGGCCTTCCAGGCAGCTCATCACCTGTTGCTGGCCCACGCCAAAGCAGTCGATATCTACCATTCGGGCAATTATCGCGGAGAAATCGGAATAATATTAAACCTCAATCACCTCATCTCCGGGTCAGACCGCGAGGAAGATATCAAGGCCACCCAACGCGTTTATGATGAAACTCACAGTCTATTCCTGGATCCGATCTTTCTTGGTAAATACCCTGAAAAATTCCTGAATTGGCTGGGACCGAACCAGCCCAAAATCGAGGCTGGTGACCTAGACCTCTTAACAGGCAAAGCGGATTACCTGGGAATTAACCATTACAACTCTGATAAAGTTTTTTATGACCATTTTGGCGGCTGGTTAAAAGCCCGCCTGGAACCATATTCAGCTCCAGGTTGGGGGGTTACTCAAATGGGATGGGGAATAAATCCAGCCGGATTGAAAAAAGAGGTTTTGAACATTGTTGATAATTACGGTCACCCGAAGATCTACTTGACAGAAAATGGCTGCGCTGCTGTAGACCAGCCGGACAAGAATGGTTTTGTTAACGATCTCGATCGGATCCGTTTTTTGAAAGCACATATCATCGCGCTGCATGAAGCCATCCACGAAGGGGCCAACGTCCAGGGGTATTATGTCTGGAGCATCCTGGACAATTTTGAATGGGAACGGGGATATTCAAAGAAGTTCGGTTTGATCCGGGTCGATCCCAAAACTCTGGATCGGATCCCCAAACAAAGCGCGGCCTGGTACAGTGATGTTATCAGGAATAAAGGAGTAACACCCTGACTCCATCGGGACCGGTGACCTGACAGGTATTACAAATAAGCTCTCCTACTTAGCTGAAAGGGAAAGGAACCAGATCACACCGTTCACTTTACAGCCGTATAAAAGTATTATGGTTCAATTATGAAGAAATCAAGTATCGATGCTGTTATCTTTGATCTGGATGGAGTAGTCACAAATTCCACCCCTCTGCACAGCCTGGCCTGGAAAACGATGTTTGACCAATTCCTGAAAGGCCAGGCCGGGAATACCGCAACCCCCTTTCGGGAGTTTACCCATGAAGAGGATTACCTGGCACATGTGGATGGCAAACCGCGTTATACAGGTGTGAAATCTTTCCTTGAGTCGAGAGGTTTCAACCTGCCATTTGGCGATCCGTCGCAGGAACCCGGGCAGGAATCGATTTGTGCTTTAGGGAATTTGAAGGATCAGCTCTTCAATCAGATGTTAACTGAACAGGGAGTTGATATTTACCCATCTACAATTGAGTTAATCCATACACTGAAAGATTCAGGGATTCCCCTCGGACTGGCAACTTCAAGTAAAAACGCTGCCAGAGTCCTGGACATCACCGGATTATCCGATCTATTTCAAACCCGGGTGGATGGAATTGTCTCAGCTAAACTTGGCCTGGAAGGAAAACCCTCTCCTGATATCTTCCACAAGGCCTGCGACCAGCTGGGCGCGGCTTATGACCGGTCTGTGATCATAGAAGACGCTAATTCTGGCGTCGAAGCAGGATACCGGGGCCATTTTGGGTTGGTACTAGGGGTGGCCAGGGAGAATAACCAGGATGACCTTGAGCTTCACGGTGCTGACCTGGTTGTAGCGGATCTAAAGGAGATCAACCTGTCGGATATCCACAACTGGTTTGCCGAAGATGGCCAGAGTAAAGGTTGGTCCATCGAATACCATTCCTACAATTCGGCCAGGGAAGGGACCAGAGAAACGCTCTGTGCAGTTGGAAATGGATATTTCTGCACCAGGGGAGCCATGGAGGAAATTCCAGCCACTCTGGATGAAAATTACCCTGGTACATATATCGCAGGTTTATATAATTCCCTGGAATCCAATATCGGCGGCAGAACAGTGGCCAATGAAGATTTTGTAAATTCCCCCAACTGGCTCCCGCTGACTTTTCGGATCGGTTCTGGAGACTGGTTTAACCCCGGGAAAGCTGAGATCCTCAAATTTCACCGCAAGCTTGATTTTAAAACCGGCCTCCTTACCAGGACAATGATCATTTGTGACCAGCATGGTAACCAAACCCGGATTCAATCAACCCGGTTTATCAGCATGGCTGATCCAAACCTTGCAGGCATCGAATATAAAATCACACCGCTAAACTATGAAGGAACGATCACAGTCCGCTCGGAATTGGATGGCACTGTGACAAATCTTGGCGTGAAAAGGTACCGGGAACTCAGCTCGAGGCATCTTTTGCCATTGACTGAGGGAGGAGAAGGTCCTTTCAGCTATTTGAGTGTTGAAACCAATCAATCAAAGATCCAGATCGGTCTGGCAGTAAAACTTCAGGTTCTCTGTGGAGAAGATTTAATTACCCCTGATTTTCTTGTAAATACAATCCA